>CALLQJ010000439.1 GCA_938014865.1 uncultured Fastidiosipila sp. | reverse complement strand
CATCGATTTTATAATATCTTTGACAAAATTTTCGTTTAACATTTCGATCTCCGTTCACAATGTTTCAGGATTTCAAATAAATTTATTTTCCCGAATTAACCTTTTACAGCACCGGCTGTAACACCGCCTATAAAGAAACGCTGGAAGAAAAGATAAATAATAAATATAGGAATTGTAGATATTACGGAAGCTGCCATAATCGGGCCGTACTCAGAAGAAAACTCCGTAGTCATCGTTCTCATTCCCATCTGGATCGTAAATTTCTCATAGTCATTTAAATAGACCAGAGGCGGAAGAAAATCGTTCCATGTTGCTACAGCAGTGATAATGCCTAAATTTGCCAAAGCAGCACCTGATAAGGGCAGTATTATACGTGCGTATATTCCAAACTCGTTCAGCCCGTCTATTCTTGCGGCTTCAGAAAGCTCTTCGGGTATTGTGCTGAAAAACTGTCTCAGCATGAACACACCAATGGGATTAAAGGCTCCGGTTAAAATTAACGCCCAAAGAGAATTACTTAGTCTCAGTTTTCGTACAATAACAAATTGAGAAATCATAATGACTTGAAACGGAACCATTAAAGTAGCCAAGTACAGCAAGAACAACTTATCTCTGCCTTTAAATTCAATTTTAGTAAATGCATAAGCACTCAAGCTGCAAGTAATAAGTTGCAATAGAGTGACCATAATGGTGACAAATAATGTATTTCTAAACAAAACAGGATATTGCGCTTGTTCCCAGATATATGAGTAATTTTCAAAGCGCCACACTTTCGGAATCCAGCGGATCGGAAACTCAAAAATTTCTAAATTATCTTTAAATGAGGATGAAACCATCCATATAAAGGGCATCACCATACTCAGTGAAGATAAAATGACAATAATATAAAGAATGCATTTTACAACAATATTACTAGTTCTATTATTATGATCAGATTTGATTTTTGACATATTACTATCCCTCCTTAGAGTCCAATCTCTGCATGCGGAACTGGAATAATGTAAAAATGAAAATCAGCAAGAACAATATGATTGACATTGCAGAAGAATAGCCATGTTTATAATTCACGAATGCAGTTTCATAAATGTAATAAACTAAAACAGAAGTGGCACGACCCGGTCCTCCTTGAGTCATCACGTAAATAGGTGTAAAAACTTTAAAAGAAGCAATTATAGCCACAATAAGAACATAGAAATTAACAGGCCGTAATTGAGGTAAAGTTATATGCCAAAACTGCTGAAATGTTGTAGCACCGTCGATTGAGGCAGCTTCATATAAATCATCGGGTATACCTATCAGTGCAGCATAATATGTGACCATATAATATCCGACGGATTTCCATATGATCATGATCATAACTGCCGGCAGTGCCCAATTTTTATCGCTTAACCATCCGGGGGGATTTTCTACACCCACAGACATTAAAAATTGATTGATTGGACCAAGTGATTTATTGTACAGAAATTGCCATACGACAGTAATAGCAACAATAGATGAAATATTGGGGAAAAAATGCATAGCCCTGATCAAAGTACTGCCTTTACCAAGCTGGAATACAATAACTGACAGCAGCATGGCAAATATCATTATTATGGGTACTGTTCCGATTGTATATATGAGAGTATTTTTTAACGAAATAGTAAAGTTAGAGTCGCTCCACATATTTACAAAATTTTTAAGACCAACAAATTTGAAAGGTCCTCTTCCGTTCCATTCAGTGAACGCCAAAACAAAAGCCATCACAACCGGAACAAAAGTAAATACCAGAAAACCAATTAGATTCGGCAATAAAAAGAGAAATGCATTTCTTGAATTTCTGCGGGAGATCGCTCGTCTTCTATCTTTAGTTCGTTGTTGACTAGCCATAAAAACCTCCGAATCAACAAACAGCGGGCAGACAGACTCGTGCCCGCCCGCATTTTTCAAATATTAAGATGAGGTTATATCTGAGTTCTTCAAGAATTCTGTCAGGATTTACTGATTAAGTATTTCGGATCTGCGCTCGCCCATATTATCTATTGTTGTTTGGGCATCCTGATTTTGTGTAACGAAGAGTTCCAGCTCCTGATTAAAGGCACTGCTGATTTCGCCGGTTTTAATGTGCGCAGGACCGAAATCATACGTTTTGTTATTCGTTACTGCTTCATAAGAACTGTCGTCTAACTTCAGATTTTCCTTATAGATTTTCATAACTTCTTCAGACTGATAGGAAGGAATCATCTTCTTTTCAGCCATCACCTTGGCTCCTTCTTCACCAACAAAGAATTTTAAGAGCTCAAAAGCACCTTCCTCATTTTTTGCATCTGCATTAATCATTACAGGAGTAGAAGTTACGAATACTGCTTGCTCTGTGCCTTCCCAATACGGAGCCTTAGCGATGCCCCAATCAAAGTCGAGATCTGCATCCGAAAGCATTTGCCCAAACCAAGAACCGTTATAATACATAGCAATCTGGCCTTTGAAGAAATAGGTTTGGTCTTGACTCATGGATTTACTTTCCGCATATTCTTGTAAAACTTTGTCTTCATACTGAAGTGCATTAAAATATTCAAGCGGTTTTAATAATCCGGATAAATCAGATTCATATATTTTGAAATCAGGAATATTTCCAACCATCATCGGCAGAATAAAGCCGGGTTTGGGCTGGAAACCAATACCGTAGATTTTATTAACACCTTCACCTGAAGTGACTTTATTGGCCAAATCCCTGGCTTCTTCCCAGGTCATATCATTTGTCGGATATGAAACACCGGCATCATCAAAAATATCCTTGTTATAATATAAAACCCAGTCATTGGTACGATATGGCAGACCATAGTATTTACCATCAATTTCGTACTGATTATTCAATACCGTCCCGAACTGTTCTAAGTCAATTTCGTCTTTTACTTTTTCGGTAATATCTTTCCCGAATCCCATATCAACAAGCTGAGGATATACGGTGTTGCTTTTACCTAAAAAAACATCTACGTCACTGCCACCGGAGATCATGGTTGTAAGCTTTGTTTCATAATCTTTATTAGGAGCAGATGTTACTTTTACCTCATAAGAATCATTCTGTTCCTCAAAAGTCTTAACCATAGCATGGTCGTAAGTATCTTCACTGTAGTCCCACAAAACAAAGTTGATTTGTGTTTTTTCTGATTCTTGTCCCTCTTCTGTTTTCTTAACTTCATCTTCATTGCCGTTGCCGTCATTATTGTTGTTACAACCGACAGTTACTGTTGTAATCATCAATGCAGCACAAAGTACAGATAAAATCCTTTTCATTTGTCTCCTCCTTTATTGTACTTTATATATAAACTATGTAGTTTTAGTATATAGACACTTGTGCATTTCGTAAAGTCTATTTATGAAATCGAATAACTTTTACGATATTTTAGATCGTTTTCGTTCATTTCTCTTTTATTAAAAACCGTATTTTAAACACTTAAACGTCTGCAAAACCCTTAGTGAAAGTTGTGGAGGGTACTTTGATATAAAAGTCGGTTTATTAAGCGTGTTATAATTGCGTCAATACATGTAAGGGGAAACATTGATGAAAAGGCAACAACGTCTAAACGCTATAATTAAATATTTGGAATCAAATCCTGTTGTTTCTGTGAGTAATTTAAGTAAAATTTTTGACGTGTCAGATGTGACCATGCGACGTGATCTAAACGAACTGCAGCGTCGTAAATTAGTAAAAAGAATGCATGGTTCAGTAATGCTTTACCCTCAGGATGATATTTCCATACCCGGTTTTAGACAAAAAGCTTTGGAAAATGTTCATGAAAAAAAACTGATAGCACAAGCGGCTGCGGATTTGGTAGCCGAAGGCACTTTAATTTTCGTTAACGGCGGATCTACAACCTATGAATTTATATCCAGAATTTGCGATAAGAATGTCACCATTGTCACTAATAACGCCATCACTGTAAATTTGATTGACGATGCTAATGCCCGATTAATTATTACCGGAGGAGAATATAATAGTACGGCATATACTTTTTCGGGCGAATTAACAGTCCGATTTTTATCAACTATCAATGCTGATATGTGTTTTCTGGGAACAAACGGCATTTCAGCAACTGGAGGCCTGAGCACTTATTATCACGAAGAATCTAATATAAATACTGAAATGATAAGAAAGTGTCACGGTCCTCTTGTGGTAATGGCAGATCACTCTAAAATAGGTAAAACATACCATTTCACAAATGAGTGTTTGGATCGCATCGATTATTTAATTACTGATAAAAAAGCTGACGCTGATGAACTGCAAGCTATTTCGAAAAACAGAGCAATTAAAATAATAAAAAAATAATTCAATTTTGCTTTTGCATTAAAAACTTGAACTTGACTGTCTCTTATTTTTTAAGACTTATTTTTACCGTCACTAAAATTTTTTGTATTCATAACATTTGATTTCATAATTCTTACCTGATAACGGAAAAGCACAAAGCCGATGATGAAGAGGAAGACGATGGCGGAGATGCCGCGGCTCTGATCGCCCGTCGCATGCGAAATGGCCGCCACCAGCGTGGTCCCCATGAAGGCAGCCCCTTTCCCGAAAATGTCGTAGACGCCGAAGTACTTGCCGCTTTTCTCGCGGGGGATCAGCTGTGCGAAATACGAACGGGACAAGGCCTGAATGCCGCCCTGGAACATGCCCACGCAAATGGCCAGGAACCAGAATTCCCAGACCTGATCGAGCTGAATAGCAAAGGCCGCGATCCCGGTATAGGCCGCAATGCAGACCGTGATCAAGGCATGATTGCTGAAATGCTTCGTAAGATAGCCGAAGAGCAAGGCAAAAGGGAAGGCGACAATCTGCGTAACCAAAAGAGCGATCAGGAGCATCGCGCCGTCCAGTCCGATGGAGCTGCCGTAGGCCACCGCCATATCGATAATGGTGTAGACGCCGTCAATATAAAAGAAGAAGGCCAGGAGGAAAAAGAGGATGCGTTTGTCCTGTCCCAGTTCCTGCGTCGTATGGAAAAGCTCTTTAAAGACTTTGCTCACCTTCACCTCCCCTTCGGATACAAAATAACGCTGCTCGTAGCGGCGCAGCAGCGGAATGGTAAAAATCAGCCACCAGACGGCATTGATAATAATGGCCGCCGTGATCGCCGTTTTCAGCGAGATCCCGATGCGCTTATTATTCAGCACCACCAGAAGACTCAGAATAAAAGGGACGCAGGACGCGATATAGCCTAAGGCAAAACCGTAGCCGGAGACCCGGTCCATGCGCTCATAGCTCGTGATATCCGTCAGCATCGCATCGTAAAAAACGAGGCTGGCCTGGTAGCCGACCCTTGCGATCACAAAGAAAATCAAGAAGCTCAGCCAGGACAAAGGCAAGGCTAAAGCCAACAGGGCCAAAAGCCCGATGACGACCATGGAGAAAAATATTTTTTTCTTGCTGCCCGAGGTATCCGCCATGGTTCCTAAAACCGGCCCTAAAAGCGCGACGATCACGGTCGTGACGGAGGTCGCATAGCCCCAGTACGCCAGGTAGCGGTCCGACGTTATGCCGGCCTCATCGGCCAGGGCATTAAAGAACAAAGGCATAATGGTCGTGCTGAGCAAAGTAAAAGCTGAATTGCCGATATCGTAGGCAATCCAGCTTTTTTCTAAACCTGTAAGCTTCATTTTTGCGGTTTTCTCTTGCTCCGTGCCGCTTATCTTCTCTTTCGCTGCTTGATCTGAGCTTCTCATATTCCCTCCTTTAACTCCTCTGCGGGGCGTTTACTCAAAGGTTTTGTAAAACGCCTCCGGCCAAGGATCGCCTTTTTCCAGGCTCTTCATAAAGTCTCGTATATATTCCGGGTAAAGTTCCCGGGCTCGGGCAAAACATTTTTCCAGCTGCTGCAGCGCGTCATCCGGCTTCTCCTTCCACCTCAGACTCAAAGGATTTTCCTTGGTCGGAGGCGGCGTCATCATCCCGTAAAAACGCTCATAGATGCCCGCTCTTTCCATCCCCGCTTTCACTAATTTGAAACGCAGCGCCGTTGGGGTGCGCATCAGGCGGCGGACAAAGCGCAGGTCCTTGACGCATGATTCCACACATTCCAAGGAAATCTCCGGCTGATAGGCAGAATAGGCCATTTCCGCCGTCAGAATAGTGATTACATCCGCCGGGCAGCAGATCTTATAAAGCTTGACTTTATGTGGTTTGCAGCCTTTTTTGCGCAGCAGGTAATTGTCAAAATCCGTCTCCAGGGCAAGGTGCGTCGCTTCATTTTCCTGCACGGAATAAACATAAGGATGGCAGCTGCTGTCCAGGGTGAAGTGGCCGATATAGCCTAAAATATAAGCGAGTGCGGAAGCGCTGAGGGCGCCTTTGGGATTGCCGATTTCGGCAGAAAAGCCCTTGAGCATTTGCTCAAGGCTTTTGTGAACGGGAAGATTATGCAGGCGGCTCCCGAAGGCCAGGGCCTTCTCATCATGAAAGATCGAACCGTAAAAGAAGAGGTCCGGTCCCTGGAGCCCTAAAAGGAATTGCTGCTCGCCTTCGGCGACGACAGACTTCAGATCTTCGGGAAAGCTTTCTATGCTTTCTGTTCCGAAAAGATAATGGGTGTAAAGACTCGGCATAACACCTCCCGTTTGGCTGCCGAAGGCCGGGCTTCGGCAGGATGCTTTTCCATACACTTGATCATAACAAACTGAGCGGGCTTTTGTTTTAAAAGACGGCTAAATTAATTTTTTCTTTTAAGGCTCGCCGAAGCGGCGAGCGGACGGGCGGGAAACGGGGGCATTTTTTGGCGCTCTGCCCTTCTATGCTTTACTATAAAAAAAGAGGCGCAGAACAAAGCTTTAGGAGGCAATCTATGTTAAGTGTAAAACAAAACCGGGCCCGGCAGGTCCTGGATCTGGGAGGGCTCTGGAACTTTCAATTGGATCAAGAGGATTTATCCGAAAAAGACCGTTTTCCGGGTCTTTTGAAGGACGCCGATCTGATTGCGGTGCCGGCAAGCTACAACGATCAGAAGGACTGCCCGGAGTACCGGGATCATTACGGCAAAGCGTATTATCAGCGCAGCGTTGAAGTGCCGCTCAAGCTTCAGGGGCAGCGATTGTGGCTGCGTTTTGCGGCCGTGGCGCACCGGGCCACGGTCTGGATCAACGAGGAATGCATCCTGCAGCACCGCGGAGGCTTTCTGCCCTTGGAGGCGGAGATCACGGAGCGGGTCCGGCCGGGGGAGCGTTTTCTTCTGACGGTCTCGGCCGATAACCGCCTGAACCGTTCGACGCTGCCGGTCGGGAACAATCCGGATGAAGCGGCCTTTTTCGGTTCGGACAATGCGGGCATTCCGAGCGTTGAACAGGCCAAGAAGGAACAAAAGCTGCAGAATCGGCCGAATTTTGATTTCTTTAATTACGCCGGCATCTTCCGGCCCGTGACGCTTTATACGACGCCGAAAAATTATATCAAGGATATTACCCTCGTGAGCCGGCTTAACGGGGAAGTGGATTTTGAGATTCTTTATGAAGGCGAAGAACCCCCTTCTCTGGAAATTCTGGATGCGGACAGAGAAATTGCTGCCCGTGCGGAAGGGGCAAACGGACGCTTAAAGATTCCGGATCCTAAACTTTGGGAACCTTATCCCGGTACGCCTTATCTTTATACGGCCCGGGTCCGTCTTCCCTCCGGGGATACAGAAGATCTTTACGAAGAGCCCTTCGGCATACGAACAGTTGAAGTAAAGGGCCGTGAATTTCTGATCAACGGCAAGCCTTTTTATTTTAAAGGCTTCGGCAAGCATGAGGATTCCTTTTTCCGGGGCCGCGGCCTTGACCTCTGCCTCAATGTAAAAGACGTTAACCTTATTCATTGGCTCGGCGCCAATTCCTTCAGGACCAGCCACTACCCTTACGCGGAAGAGATGTATGAACTCTGCGACCGGGCCGGCATTGTCATCATTGATGAAACGCCGGCCGTCGGGCTCAATATGGGAGGCAGCGGAAATCCTTATGCTTTCGGAACTTCTGCGCATCATCGGCAGGTGATCAAAGACCTTATTCAGCGGGATAAAAATCATCCTTCCGTCGTCATGTGGAGCTTAGGCAACGAAGCGGATTTAGAACATTACCCGGAAGAAGCCTATGCCTACTGGCGCCCGCTCTACGAACTGGCCCACGAAGCGGATCCTCAGGACCGTCCGGTGACCTTGGTCTGCAACCAGAATGATTACACGAAAGACATCACAACCCGTACAATGGACGTCATCTGCCTGAACCGCTATTACGGCTGGTATAACTTGGGCGGGGATCTGGATGCGGCCGTGAACGGCTGGAAAATCGAGCTGGCCTTTTGGGAAAAAACGGCTAAGCCGATCATGCTGACCGAATACGGAGCGGATGCCGTGGCCGGGCTCCACCGCGTGGTGCCGGAAATGTTCAGCGAGGAATTCCAGGCGGCCTATTATGAACGCCTGAATCTGCTTTTTGATGACTATCCTTTCATCGTCGGCGAGCAGATCTGGAACTTTGCGGATTTCAATACCTTCCAGGGCCCGATGCGGGTCGGCGGCAACCGCAAAGGCATCTTCACCCGGGACCGCCGTCCGAAGCTGGCCGCACACCTTCTGCGCCGGCGCTGGCAGGCCATCCCGAATTTCGGCTATAAGACCGAGACAAAATAGGCTTTGTTTCAGGCCGGGATAATCCCTTGTTCTGAAGCAATGAAAGCCTAATAAATCGGCTTCTTTTAGGAGAAGCCGATTTGCTTTTGTCTGCATTTGCAGCAATTTTTATTTCATGCCCGCGTGAATTTTCTTAAATCTTTCGGAGCGTCAGGACGGCCTGCTTTTTGAAACGAAGCCGTGTACGGTAAAGCCGCGCCGGCCAGGCCCGGCGCAGTCTCGGATCCTCTATCGCTATGGCGTCGATATCGGAAAGTTCTGCCGCTCCCGTATCCAGCTGATAGCGGCCGAAGCGTATGCCCTCTTCCTCCCGGACCGGGCGGAGCACGGACATCAGACTCAGGCTGACTTCTTCGGGGTAATCCGTTGTATCTTCCAGGCGCATGCCTTCTTCGCTCAGTGCTATGCGGCGCTGATAAAAGCTGAGGCCTTCAATCGGCGGGTAGGCATCGGCAATGTCCATCGTGATTTCCGGGAAATCAATTTCGATATTTTTTGCCCGGAACGAAGGGCCGGGCTTTTGTTCCACGGCACCGAATGCCGGCAGGTTGTGCCAGCTGCTGCGCATGGTCCAGATTTCGTAGCGTTCGGCACTGAAGGTTTTGGCTGAATAGGTTTCGACCCCGACATCGATGAAGAGCGGTTCGCCTTCGGCAAAGAGAATGAAGGAGCCGGTGTCGTTGTGATTGTGGCTGTCCGCATTGTCGCCCGCTTTCACCGCCAGATTATAGATCCCCCGCTCGCAGAGGAAAATCCCGGTGCTCGGGAAGTAGAAATCTTCTTTGGGCCCGGGCTCGGCGGCCTGCGCGATGGCGTCTTCGGCGTAAAAGAGGGTCAGGAGTTCCGACCAGAGATTGATCCCGCCGATATCCAAGGTTTCATCGGGGAAAAGCTCACGATTTTTGAGGTCTGCTCCGGCTTTTCCGGAAAGCTCCGCATCTCCCGTGCGCAGTCCGAAAAGATATTCTTCGATTCCGCAGGGACCCGGCTTGGCGCTGCAGTCGGCAAAATTAAAGTACCAGGGACCTGCTATATACATTCTTATAATATAGTGCGCCATATTCTTGATTTTCGGCTCGGAGAAAATCGGGGAGAAAGCTTCCGGATAAATTGACGCCATGAGCTCCGTCGCGCCCCAGAGGGCCAGCGCGGCTTTGCGGTAGTACTGCACGCCTTCATCACAGCAGCCGTCGTCGCCGTAGCTTCGGACAAAGCCGTCCAGGCTTTTGCAGGCTTTGGGGAGATAGGGCGCGATATCGCCTGTAAGGAAATAAGCCGTAAGCAGGACGTTCTGTGTACACCAGGGCGTCCAGTTCATGAGTTTTTCGCCTTCTTTGCCCATCCACCAGTAGTAATTATTAAGGTATGGCTTGAGGATTCTTTGCTTGATTTCTTTTTCTATTGCCGCAAGCAGCGCTTCCGGCAGCTCTTCATTCAGAAGATAATGCAAGACGGCCAGCTGCGCGCCGGTTTCGGCGGCAAAAAGATCGATTACGGGCTTTTGCGGATCGGGAACCCGCATGAGGGGCTCATTTTCCGAAAAGCGGTGATGCGGCGGCAGGCACCAGCTGCCTTCCCGGAGAAGACTTTCTGTCAGTTCTTCGATCCGCTTTAAAAGCGGCTCTTCCGGCGTGACGCAGTACGCCAAAACGAGGCGGTTTAATATCTTTCGCCGGGCAAAGTAGACCGCTTCAAACGGGGCCCGGCGGCCGCTCAGAAAGTAATCGTCCCAAAGCGCCCGGCTGATTTCAGGCAGGGGATCTTGAAGGTTTTTCCTGCCGCGTTCGGCCAGACGCTCTTTTCGCTGCTCGCTTAATCGTTCCCAGACTTCCCGCTCTTCGAAACGCGGAAAGGGACGATACGCGGCTTGTTTTTTCGGAAGGTTTTTTAAAGCTTCTTGATACATAAATGCTCTTTCTTTTTAAGGGCCGTCCGGCGCAGAAGCGATCCCGGCGGCATCAAAAACGCCGATGGCTCTTCATATAGTCGCGCGGGCTTTGGCCCGTGCTTTTCTTAAAGACTTTGCTGAAATAAAAGGGGCTTTCAAAGGCCAGGCGCTCGCTGATTTCGTAGACTTTGAGGGAGGATTCCGTCAGCAGTTTTTTGGCCACCCGGATTTTGGACTCCGTGACGTATTCGACAAAACTCATGCTGCTGTTTTTGGTAAAAAGCTGGCTGAGATAATTCGGGCTGAAATTAAAGACCTCCGCCACGTGATTGAGGCTCAGCTTCTTGTCGGCGTTGGCATCGATATAGGCCTTCACCTCCGCGATGAGCCCGCTTCTCGGGTGTTCTTCCATATCGCGGAAAAGCCGGCACAGGCCCTCGGAAAACTGCTCCATCCACTCCAGGCACTGCGCCACATTGCGCTTGCGGTAGAGGCTGCGGTAGCCGTCGGGTTCGTCGGCAAAAATCTCATAGATTTTCTTTTCTGCATCGGGCACGGAGCTCAGGGCTATATACAAAAGATTCGTGCAGGCATCCATGGCCAGAGGCAGGCGGTCCGGATTGCTTTCAAGCACCCGGCGCATGTCCCGGACGACTTTTTCCAAGGCGTCGGCATCAGGCTCGGAAAAGGCCTGCAGCAGATCTTTGCGGTAATCGGCGAGTACGAAACTCTCCTCGCCTTCTTCCCTGCGGTCCGCCTCTAAAATAGCCTGTCCGGGCGCGGCATTCTGGCAGAGCGTCCGGGCCTGCTGATAGGAATTGCCGGCGGCCATGATTTCCGAAACCGGCTGGCCGATGCCGATAACCGAGGAGACGGAGAAGTAGCGTTTTAAAAGATCGTATAAATCTTCGGCCGTCTCAAGCGCCGGGGCCGTCTGTCTGCCGCTTAAGAAAAGCACAAAATGCCGAAGGTCTAAACTGACCGGATAGACCTTCCCGCTTTTAGCCGCCTGTTCTGCGGCAATCGTCAGGCAGCCGCTGTAGAGCTTGAGCTTTTCTTCGTAGCTGCGGCCCGCGCCGTCTACGTTATTCAGGCGGATATAAAGCACCTGATACGGCGCTTCGGAAAGATCGAGCCCGAGTTCGCCGGCTTGTTTCAAGACCTCTTCTTCTTCGGGAATAAGGTGATTAAAAAGGCGGACGAAAAAACGGCTGCGAAATTCCGCCCGGCGATTTGAGGCCACGGGCTCCGTCCGGCGGCTGATGAGCTCTTCTTTTTCGATTTCCGCCTTGGCCCGGCGGACGGTTTTCTGTAAAAGTTCCGGCGAAAGCTCCAGTTTGATGAGGTAGTCGACCGCGCCTAAGTTCAGGGCGGTGCGGACCATCTCGAAATCTTCATAGGCCGTCAGAAGAATAAAGGCCGGCAGCGGGCCGTAGCGCTCGCGGCATTCCGTCGCCAGTTCCAGCCCGTCCATCCGCGGCATTTTGATGTCGCTGATGACCAGCTGCGGTTCGTATTCCTCAATCAGCTCCAGGGCTTTTTCGCCGTTTCGGGCGGTTCCGATCACTTCAAAGCCTTCGGCCTCCCAGTCAATCAGACTCTTCAGTCCGGCCAGGACCAAGGGTTCGTCATCTGCTAATAAAACGCGCATTTATTCTCCTTTCCTGAGAGGAAGCCGCATCCTGATCACGGTGCCTTCCCCTTCCCGGCTCTGCACCGTGATCCCGTAGGCTTCGCCGAAGGCCACCTGGATTCTGCGGTGCACATTCCAAAGACCGATGTGCCGGCCCTTGGGCCCGGTCGCAGCGGTCGGACGGCCTTTCTCGTCCAGAATTTTCTCCTGTGTTTCAAGGGGAATGCCCACCCCGTTGTCTTCTAAGCGGATCAGCAGGCCGTTCGCTTCGGATTTTGTGATCCGGAGGATGATCTTCCCCTTGCCTTCCCCGGCTTCAATGCCGTGGAAAATAGCGTTTTCCACCAAGGGCTGCAGGCTGAAGACCGGGATCAGGGCATCTTTCAGATACGCTTTGTGCGGACATACGATCTCAAGCTGCAGATTGCCGCCGTAGCGATACTGCTGAATGGTGATGTAATCATGCAGCAGGGCAATTTCTTCTTCCAGAGGAACCAGCTTCTTCGTGCCTTTGGAGACCGTGCGCAGAAGCCGGGATAGGGCCGTGGTCATTTCGGCAATGCCGTCGGCATTCTGCAAGGTCGCCATCCATTTAATGGAATTAAGGGCATTATAGATAAAATGCGGACTGATCTGGCTCTGAAGGAGGCGGTATTCCAGCTCCTGCTTTTGTTTTTCGTCCGCAAGGCGATTGTCGATTAAGACTTTCAGTTCGCCGGACATCTGATTGATGCCCCGGCCGACATCGCCTAATTCATGCTCCCAGTTCAAGGCGGGATTGGGGCTGAAATCGCCTTTTCCGATCCGCGCCACCTGCTCTTGCATCAGCTTGACCGGCTCCACAATGACCTTATTCATAATGTATAAGATGAGCATGGCCATCAGCCAGATGATGACCGCGCCGATGATGAACATCAAAAGATAATCCACGCTCCAGGAATAAAAATTATCCCGGGGAACGGCTTCGGCCAGGTAAAGATCCCCCGATGCAATGGGGTATAAAACCGAGGAATAAATCCGTCCCTCGCTTTCGCTGCGGCGCAGGATCGTTCCGTCCACCGCGCCGAAATCCCGGCTTTCATCCAAGGTCCGAAAGATTTCCGGATCGAGGGGGCTCAGATTATCCTCATTGATCCGCCACATCTTGTCCCCGATGACCCAGTAAAGAAAACCGTCTTCCCGGAGGCTGTAGTCTCTTACGGTATCGCAGATGAGATTGACGGAAACACTGATGTAGCTGCGGCCGAGCTGTTTCTGATCGGCCTGGCGGATGATGGGAATACTGGAGTAAAGGCCCTGGGCTTTTCTTTGTTCGGAGACTAAAGGGTCGTGGATAATCCCGGCCCAGATGAGCTGCTCATCCGTGCCGGCTCCGGGGAAAAGAAAGGTCTTTTCGGGACGGATTGCTTCCGCCGCCGCAAGGACAGAGCCCATGTTCAAAATCCGCTCGCCCTCATTATTGAAAATCATAAAACGCTGGATATAGTGGCTTTCCGGCTGCGCTGCATAGTCTTCGATAATATCGTTGTAAAGGAAGACCGCTTCCGCGGCGCCGGGTGCTTCGCTTTCCAGATAATCGCGCAGATCACTGTCAAAGCCTGTTGTGTAGGCCAGAAGAAAAATGTTATTAAGCTTTTTCTCGATGGTATCCGAGACGAGGCCGAGGTTGAATTCCATGGAGGAAACGGTCTTCTCCTCCAGGTAGCGGGCCGAAAAGCGAAAGGATACCAAGACCAGAAGAATCGTCAGGACCGCGGAAAATGACACCATCAGCGCCGTAACAAAACGCCGGATACTTTTGATTTTTCTTTTCTTCACAAAATTTCCGCAAGCTCCTTTTCCTCTTGAATCTTGTGTTTATTGTACCAAAGCCCGCCGCCCCTTCGATAAATATCACATCTTTTCGATAAATATTACAGCTTTTATACTAAAAAAAGCAAAAGACAGAGAAATAATTAAGGTATTGTAAAATATTCCATGCCGTAATTCGGCAATTCGCACTAATATTCAGGTACAAGAAGCGCTTTTATAGGCAAATAATAGAGAAGAAGGAGAAGTAACGTAATGAAAACACTCAAGAAAGTTTTAGCGGCAAGCACCGCCTTGCTTCTGAGTCTCGGCATTGTCGCCTGCGGCAATAATGAGAGCAAGGATCCGGACAAGGATACAGCAAATCAGCAGCAGGAAGAGGAGACTTCCGGCGACGAGGTGCATCTGAAATGGGCCCTCTGGGATCTCGAAACCACCGCCTACTGGAAAGAAATGGCGAATGCTTTCGAAAAAGAAAATGAAAATGTCAAGATTGAAATGGTGGACCTCGGCAGCACGGATTACATGACCGTTCTGACCACGCAGCTCTCGGGCAAGAATTCCGAGTTCGACATCATCACGATCAAAGATATTCCGGGCTACGCCAATCTGATCAGTCTCGAGGCCCTGGAGCCTTTGAATGACATGATGGATGAGCGCAATATCAATGCGGATGATTTCGGCGGCATCGTCGATCAGATCACCAGCGACGGCAAGGTCTACGGCCTTCCCTTCCGTTCCGACTTCTGGGTCATTTTCTACAACAAAGACCTCTTTGATGAAGCCGGCGTTGATTATCCGACGAACGATATGACCTTTGAAGAATACGACGCCCTGGCCCGCAAGATGACCTCGGGTGAAGGCAACGAAAAAGTCTACGGTGCGCATTACCACACCTGGCGTTCGGCCGTGCAGCTGTTCGGTATTCTCGACGGCAAGCACACCATCATCGACGGCGAGTATGATTTCCTCGAACCTTATTACGAAATGGTTCTGGATCAGCAAAAGGACGGCATCTGCCAGGATTACGCCATGCTGAAAACCGGCAAAATTCATTACTCCGGTGTCTTCCAGAATAACCAGGCCGCTATGATGAACATGGGCAGCTGGTTCATTTCGACCATGCAGACCTACAATATCGAAAACCCCGATCAGGCGGTCAATTTCGGTATCGTCAAATACCCGCATGCCGAAGGCATTGAGCCCGGCACCACGCTCGGCACGATTACCTCGCTGGGCATCAATTCCAACAGTGAGCACAAAAAAGAAGCGGCCGACTTCATCGACTGGGCCGTCAGCGAAGAGGGTGCGAAAGTGATCGCCGAAACCGGTACTTTTCCCGCCCGCAGCTCGGCTGAGATTTCCGAAATTCTTTCGAGTTCGGAAGGCTTCCCGGCGGATGAAAACTCGATCGATGCCCTGGAGACTTACAAGGTCTACCTCGAGATGCCGATGCATCCGAAGAGTGCGGACATCGAAACCGCTCTGAACAATTCGCATGACAATATCATGACCGAAAATATCTCTATTGAAGACGGACTCGCGGAAATGACCCGTGACGTACAAGACGTCTTGAAGTAAATCCCCAAAGCGCCTCACAGGCAGTGCGGGACAAGCCGCACTGCCTGTTTTTTATCAGAAAGGAGAAAAATATGAATCATGGCAAAGCACTTTCTGAGCACGACAAGGCGGCCAGACGGCGTACGATCAAGAAAAACCTGATTGCCTACAGCTTTATCGCCCCGAACTTCATCGGCTTTTGTGTCATCACATTAGTACCGATGTTTTTTGCCCTGGTCCTGGCTTTTTTTGAATGGGACGGCGTGCATCAGATGCAGTTTTTAGGCTTCGGCAATTTCCGAAGGCTCTTTCAGGACCGCATGTTCAAAGCGGCCTTTGTCAATACCATCGTCTACTCGGCCGTCACGGTCCCGGTCACCATGGTCTTCAGCCTGGCCATGGCTTTGCTTCTGAATCAAAACGTCAAAGGACGAAATTTTTTCCGTACCCTCGGTTTCTTTCCTTACGTCGCGAGCCTCGTGGCCGTCGCCGCCGTCTGGAACTTTATATTCAATCCCAGCATGGGACCGGTGAATATGATGCTCTCCCGGCTCGGCGTCGAAAATCCGCCGCGCTGGGCGGCCGGAAAAAATACCGCCATGCTCACGGTCATTATGTTCAGTGTCTGGAAAAATATGGGCTACTATATGGTGATCTATTTGGCGGGACTTCAGGGCATTAATCAGGAACTTTATGAAGCGGCCCAGCTCGACGGCGCCAACACCTGGCAGCTTTTCCGCCACGTGACCTTGCCGCAGCTTCGGCCGACCACGTTCTTTGTTGTGGTCATGCTGACCATCGCCAGCTTCAAAGTCTACGATCAGGTCTATATGATCACCGAAGGCGGTCCCGGCACGGCCACCCTCACCCTGGTCTACCACGTTTACAATGAGGCCTTTGTCGGTTCTCCCGAATTCGGCTACGCCAGTTCCATTGCGCTGGTGCTCTTGGTCCTGGTCCTGGCAATCACCATGGTGCAGTTCCGCGGCTCGACCGGAACGGCAGAGTAAGGAGGCTCTTATGAAAAAGAAAAAATTTCGCATTTCCCGTATTTTCATTTATGCCGCATTGATACTCATGGCCTTTATCACCCTGGTCCCCTTTGCCTGGATGCTCTCGGCCAGCTTAAAAATGAACAAAGACGTCTTCACCTTCCCCGTGCAGTGGATTCCGGAAAATCCGCGCTGGGAAAACTACGTGGAGATCTGGCAGAAAATTCCCCTGCTGACCTTTGTCAAAAACACCTTTAAGCTGACCATCATCGTGACCTTCCTGCAGCTTCTGACCTCGAGTTTTGCCGCGTATGCCTTTGCCAAACTGGAATTCAAAGGCCGCAAAACCCTCTTCATCGCCTACATCGCCACCATCGCCGTGCCCTGGCAGGCCTACATGGTGCCGCAGTACATGATGCTGACGTCCTGGAATCTCCGGAATACGCATACCGCGATTATTCTGCTGCAGGCCTTCAGTGCCTTCGGGGTCTTCCTGATGAAGCAGTTTTATGAAAACGTGCCGACGAGTCTCTGTGAGGCGGCCCGGATCGACGGGCTGTCGGAATACGGCATCTGGGCCAAAATCATGCTGCCCTTGTCGCGTCCCGCGGTCTCCACGCTCTTGATCTTTACCTTCGTCAATACCTGGAACGACTTTTTAGGGCCCTTGATTTACCTGACCGCCGAGCGCAAGAAAACCATTCAGATCGGTCTTCGGATGTTCATCGGTCAGTATTCGAGCGAATACGGCCTGATTATGGCCGGCTCCGTTCTGGCCCTGATCCCCGTCCTGATCGTCTTCTTGTCCCTGCAGAAATACTTTGTACAGGGCATAGCGACCACCGGCCTCAAAGGCTGAGCATAAGAAGACCGCTTTAAGCAAAGCCCTCTTCCAAAAGGAGAACACAAGGAGAACACGATGTCATTTGAAGTATTTTCTAAGCAAAGCGCGGCAGACGCCTTAGAGAAGGCCTGCGAACAGGTCCGCCTGAACCTGCCGCTTTATACTTATCAGTGTCAGAACCATTCATCCGTCGACGGCCTCTACCCCGGCTGCCCCAATAATCAGTGGACGACGGGCTTCTGGCCCGGAGAGATCTGGCTGGCTTATGAGTTCAGCGGCGAAGCACGTTATCTTGACGCCGCTTCGATCCTGGTACAAAGCTTTCTGAAGCGGATCGAAGAAAAAATTGAAGTCGATCATCATGATATGGGCTTCTTGTACAGTCCGTCCTGCGTTTCCGCCTGGAAGCTCAGCGGCAATGAGGATGCCCGCCGGGCGGCGATCCTGGCGGCCCGGCAGCTCTGCAGCCGCTTTCATGAAAAAGGGGCTTTTATTCAGGCCTGGGGCCCGCTCGGCGCGCCGGAGAACTATCGCTTTATTATCGATTGTCTTTTGAACCTGCCCCTGCTTTACTGGGCTTCGGAGGAAACGGGGGATCCTTATTTTGCCTCGATTGCGGACCGGCACGCGGCGACCACGCTAAAATACAGTTTCCGCGAAGACGGCAGTTCGCATCATACCTTTTACATGGATCCCGCAAGCGGCAAGCCCCTTTACGGGCGCACCTGCCAGGGCTACAGCGACGAGAGTTTCTGGGCCCGGGGCCAGGCCTGGGCCGTTTACGGAGCCGCCTTAGGCTACAGCTATACCAAGGAAGAGAAATACATCGAAGTCTTCAAGCGCTCGCTTGACTTCTACCTCTCCCGCCTCCCCGAGGACCTGGTGCCGTATTGGGATATGATTTTCACGGCAGAAGATGAGGAGCCGCGCGACAGTTCCTCCGCCGCGATTGTAGCCTGCGGTCTGCTGGAAGCGGCCCGGCGCTTCGGCGATGAAAAGGAAAAAGCCGCCTGGAAAAAACTCGCGGCCCGGATGCTCCAATCGCTTTATGAAGATTACAGCACCCCGGAAGCCGCTCCCGGCAAAGGGCAGATTCTGCACGGCACCTACAGCAAAAAAAGCCCTTACAACACCTGTACCCCGGAAGGCGTCGATGAATACACCGCCTGGGGCGATTACTTTTACATGGAAGCGCTCAGCCGCTATCTGCGGCCGGAGCGGACG
>CALLQJ010000438.1 GCA_938014865.1 uncultured Fastidiosipila sp. | reverse complement strand
GAATATCGGCCTGAGGACGGCACAGCTTTTTGCGGCCTTCGGGGCGGAGGTATCGTATTTTAACCGGAGCCGAAAGGATGAGAGCGGGTTTAAATACTTGCCTTTGGAGGAGCTTTTGAAAGAAAGCGATATTGTCTCGTTGCATCTGCCGCTGAATGAGGAGACCCGGGGCTTTATGAGCCGGGAGCGTTTAGAGCTGATGCGGGAAGATGCGATTTTTATTAATTGTGCCAGAGGGCCGATTGCGGATGAAAAGGCCTTGGCGGAGCTTTTGAAAGAGGGGCGGATCGGCGCTGCGGCGGCGGATGTTTATTCTGAGGAGCCGCCGCTTCCGGAAGAGCACCCGCTTTTGACGGCGCCGCGTACCTTGCTGACGCCGCATATCGGCTTTTATACAAAAGAAGCGATGAGAAGGCGGGCGGCGATTGAGTTTGATAATGTGCTTTCCTACCTGCGGGGTGAAAAGAAGAATCTGTGCTGAAGAGGGCTTTTGCTTCAGAAGCGTGAAGATTTCTGCTTAAGAGATGCTTTTCTTTCCTGTAATCTGCTTTTAAGAAGTGAGTCGTTGCAATAAGGGCAGATGCTTGCTAAACTTTAAATACATAGAGATCTTTCCTGTCCCTTGTTATATTTTACTCCTAGTAATGACTGCGATCGGGGCGGGAAAGATCTTTTATTTTGCCCGCTCCCCCAGGATATTCATAATATCTTAAAAGATAAAGCTTTATCGAAAAAATT
This sequence comes from uncultured Fastidiosipila sp., assembly GCA_938014865.1. GTDB lineage: Bacteria > Bacillota > Clostridia > Saccharofermentanales > Fastidiosipilaceae > JAAYZH01. The sequence continues at coordinate 2,832 of CALLQJ010000438.1, read as the reverse complement.
TCCCCTTAAATCGCTGCCGACTTATGTGTAAAATATAGATAAGGAGTTATACACTTCTGCTGTGTCCTTATGGCGCAGTGATTACTTTTTTAAATCTGAAAGGGGTTTTATATGAGCAATCGTATAGTATTGAACAAAGTTTCTTATCACGGCGAAGGGGCCATCCAAGAGATCCCCGCGGAACTCAAAGCGCATTCCAAAAAGAAAGTTCTGGTCGTGACCGATCCTGATCTGATCAAGTTTGAAGTGAGCAAGAAGGTTACGGATATCCTTGATGCTGAAAATATTGCCTACGAAGTCTTCTCGGATATTAAGGCGAATCCGACCATTGATAATGTGAAGGACGGCGTGCAGGCGTTTAAAGACGCAAAAGCGGATTCTATTGTGGCCATCGGCGGCGGTTCTTCGATGGATACGGCCAAGGCGATCGGCATTATTATTGAGAATCCGGAGTTCGCGGATGTCCGGAGCCTGGAAGGCGTGGCGGATACGAAAAATGACGCGGTCTTTACCATCGCGGTTCCGACGACGGCCGGTACGGCGGCGGAGGTCACGATCAACTACGTGATTACCGACGAAGAGAAAGAAAGAAAATTCGTTTGCGTGGACGTCCATGATATTCCTGCCGTGGCGGTGGTGGATCCGGAGATGACTTATACCATGCCGAAGAGCCTGACGGAGGCGACCGGTATGGATGCGCTTACCCATGCGATTGAAGGCTACATTTCCACGGGCGCCTGGGAGATGACGGATATGTTCAACCTGAAGACCATTGAGCTGGTTTCTCAGAACCTGCGGGCGGCGGTTGAAGGCGATAAAGAAGGCCGCGCCGGCATGGCCTTGGCTCAGTATGTAACGGGCATGGGCTTTTCGAACTGCGGTCTGGGGATTGTGCACTCGATGGCGCACACGCTGGGTGCGAAATATGACATGCCGCACGGTGTGGCGAATGCGATCCTGCTGCCGAAGGTTATGGAATATAATGCGCCGGCTACCGGTGAGAAGTTCCGTGATATTGCGAAGGCGATGGGCGTTGAAGGCGTCGACGAGATGAGTCTGGAAGAGGCCAGGAAGGCTGCTGTGGAGGCGGTCCGTCAGCTCGGTCAGGATGTCGGCATTCCGGCAGACCTCAGCGAAGTGGTCAAGGAAGAAGATCTGGATTTCTTGTCCGAAAGTGCTTATGCAGATGCTTGCCGTCCGGCGAACCCGCGTGAGACCTCGACGGAAGAGATCAAAGAGCTCTTCAAAGAACTGATGTAATAAACAGTGCTGAGAAACTTTAATAAAGCAGCTCTCAGGCACTGTAATAAGCAGCGCGGAGCTGCTGTCATAAAATAGTCCGGATCCGGCTTTGGCCGGATGAGCGGATGAAAAGATAAATCGGGCCCGCATTCTCCTTTTCCGGGGGATGCGGGCTTTTGTTTGAGACGGGTTAAAAGCGCGTTAAAGGGCGCTTAAAATTGCTGTTTTGAGCCGCCGGCATTGCTATACTTAAGGGGATATAAAAAGCTCTTGAATGGGTTCGGAAAACAGAGGGGAAGAGGACAGGAATGAACGGGTCGAAGGGGCGGCACTTTAAGGATTTCAGGCGTTTTGCGTATGAGAGGGATCCTCGGGAACGGCAGAAGTTTTTCCTTTTGGCGGCTGGGCTTTTTTTGCTTTTTCTGGCGGCGTCGGCGGCTGCGCTTGTTAATTATCTGGATTGGCATTATCCGGATCCGGGGCTTTTGGAAGGGGTTTGGTCGCTGCGTTTGGAGGAGGCTGCGGGGGAGGAAAGGCTTCCTGCGCCGTTTTATTCGGAGGCGCTGCGGATGGATCTTTCGATGGTCGACGACGGCCGCGGGGAGGCCGTGTTGCGGCTTGAGGATGAGGTGTTTTTGCGCTTAAAGCTGCGCTGCAAATGGGGTAAAATAAGGATAAGAAGCGAAGAGGGGAAGGGCGTTTCATTGAACGGGAAGATTCGTTCGGAGGGGTCCGTGTTGGAAATGACAGGCCGCTTTAAGCTGAAGGATTTTGCCTTCGGCGGCTCGGAAGCGGTATCGGCGGCAGGGAAGTGGACGGCCCGGCAGGGCGGGCTTTTGGCGCCGGCTGCCTAGTGTTTTTTCTGCGGAAATGAGGTGTTAGATGAGCGTTTTTTTGATGAAAAAGGTGACGGGCATCATTGTTTTTGCCGTGATTGCCTTGGTTTTTTTGCTGCTGTTGATTTGGCTTATTGCCGGCTATAACCGTTTTGTGAAATTGCGGGCGTCCGTTGAAGAGGCCTTTGCGACGATGGATGTGTATTTGAAGCGGCGCTATGACTTGATTCCGAATCTTCTGGAAGTGGTCCGGCATTATACCGAGCACGAGCGTTCGACGTTGGAGGCAATCGTCGCGGGCCGGAACCGGGCGGCGCAGGCTTCCGGAATGGCGGAAAGAATGGAGGGCGAGGCCGAGATGTCGAGGGCTTTGCGTTCGCTTTTTGCCGTGGCGGAAAGCTATCCGGAACTGCGCTCCAGTGAGCAGTATTCGGCGCTGCAGGAGCAGCTGGCGGAACTGGAAAGCGGCATTGCGCAGGCCAGGCGTTACTATAACGGGGTGGTAAGAGATTTCAATACCGCCGTTCAGGTTTTTCCTTCGAATCTTTTGGCGGGTATTTTTTCTTTTAAACCCTATCCTTATTTCGAGGTAGAAGCGCATGAAAGAGAGAGTCAGAAAATCCGTTTTTAAGAGGACGGCCGAAAAATTGAAGGCCGTACGCCGGGGGGCGAAAAGAGAGGGTGCTCTTTGGCGTCCTGAGAGACGGCGCCGTGCCGGCCGCGGCAAAGGCCGGCGCTGCCGGCGGCTGCGAAA
>CALLQJ010000437.1 GCA_938014865.1 uncultured Fastidiosipila sp. | reverse complement strand
TCATGATGAACGGGGCGGTTACCCTGGGTACCATGGACGGGGCCAATATTGAAATCTTTAATCAGGTGGGCGAAGAGAATATTTATATTTTCGGTGCGACCGTGGAAGATCTCGGCCGCATTCGTCCGACCTATAATCCGTATGAGAAATACGAACGGGTGCACGGTCTGAAACGGGTCGTGGACAGCCTGGTGGACGGCACCTTCAGCGATGACGGTTCGGGGATGTTCCGTGACCTTCACAGCAGCCTCCTGGACGGCAGCAGCTGGGAAAAAGGCGACGTCTATTATGTCTTAGGCGACTTCGAAGACTATCGCAGAGTCAAGGATCTCATTTCCGAAGATTATCTGGACCGCAAGGCCTGGAATAAAAAATGCTGGATCAATATCTGCAAGTCCGGCAAATTCAGCTCCGACCGGACCATCCGGGAATACGCCCGTGACATCTGGCACATTGAGCCGAAGCAGCTCGAAGAGTAACGCTTCAGAATACATACGCAAAGCTAAACAAAAGCCCGGCTTGATGACCGGGCTTTTCTTATGGCTTTTCTGCATTTGTAAACCGGAGAGCATGGAAGAATATCTCCTGCAATTCATTGCCGAACCGTCATGATATAATCGGCACAAGAAAAAACAAAAGACAGGAGCAGGACATGAATTCTTATTTTGACGGCGGTTTGTTTCAGCTATTAGGCTATAAAATCCTGGGGGCGCTGGTGACGGTGGTGACTTTGGGGATCTGTTATCCCTGGGCATTCTGCATGGTGTACCGCTGGGAGGCCAGGCACACCGTGATCGACGGCCGCAGACTTTATTTTACGGGAACAGCAACAGGACTCTTCGCGCAGTGGATCAAATGGTTGCTTCTGACCTTCATCACCTGCGGCATTTATTCATTCTGGCTGACCATTAAGATGAAACAATGGAAAACCAAGCATACGCATTTTCAATAAAAGCTGCGAAAGCGTCATGATTCTTAGCCAAACGAAGGTCAGGCCGGCCGGACTGCGGGCGATGACTTTCTGATTTCACAAGGTATCCGCTTTCTTAAGGCTCTGCTTTATGCTGAATGACAGCAAAAAAAGCAGGGCTTTCTTTTATGGAAGAAAATATCGGATTTACTGCCAAAAATACGGCACATTGAGCACTATATTACAGCAAATGCTAAAACTTTATCAAAATGTAAGGAATGCGTACGGAAGAGGGCTTTTGTTCTGATAAAATACCAGCAATACGAAAGGAGTGCGCCATATGAGTGAGAAAAAGTATCCTGTAGTTGACAGGTTGGAAGCTTTAAAAAAGAGACTTAAAGCCGTGCGCGAGGCGCAGGCGATTTATGCAGAGTACAGCCAGGAAGAGGTGGACAAAATCTTTTTGGCGGCTGCGACTGCTGCTAATCAGGCGCGTTTGCCGCTGGCCAAGCTGGCTGTTGAAGAGACCGGTATGGGGGTTGTCGAAGACAAGGTCATTAAAAACAATTATGCGGCAGAGTATATATATAATGCGTACAGAAATACCAAAACCTGCGGCGTAATTTCTGAAGATAAGTCGGCAGGTTATAAAGTGCTCGCGGAGCCGCTCGGTGTTGTGGCGGCCGTGATTCCGACGACGAATCCGACATCAACCGCTATTTTTAAAATTTTGATTTCGCTTAAAACACGCAATGGTGTGTTTATCAGTCCGCATCCGCGTGCACGGAAATGCACGATTGAAGCGACGAAAATCGTTCTGGAGGCGGCTGTGGCGGCCGGAGCGCCGGAAAACATTGTCGGCTGGATTGATATCCCGAGTCTGGACATGACCCATTATCTGATGAGCGAATCCGATGTTATTCTGGCAACGGGCGGCCCCGGCATGGTGAAGGCCGCATATTCTTCGGGCAAGCCGGCGATCGGCGTCGGTCCGGGCAATACACCGGCCATTATCGATGATTCGGCGGATATTCTTCTGGCCGTGAATTCGATCATTCATTCCAAGACCTTTGATAACGGCATGATCTGTGCTTCGGAGCAGTCGGTGATCGTGCCGGAGAGTATTTATGATGAGGTCAAAGCGGAGTTCAAGCGCCGCGGCTGCTATTTCCTGGATCCGGAAGAAACCGACAAGGTACGTGAGACCATGATCATCAACGGGTCTTTGAACGCACGCATCGTCGGACAGTCGGCTTATAAAATTGCCGAAATGGCCGGCGTCGAGGTGCCTGCTTCGACGAAAATCCTGCTCGGGGAAGTGGAGATTGCGGATGACAGTGAGGCCTTTGCCCACGAAAAGCTTTCTCCGGTTTTAGCGATGTATAAGGCGAAAGACTTCAGTCATGCCCTGGACATCGCCTCGCAGCTTATTGCAGACGGCGGCATGGGCCATACGTCTTCTGTTTATCTGAATGAGCGGCGTGAAAAGGAGAAACTCAATGCCTTTACCGAGCGGATGAAGACCTGCCGTATTCTGGTGAATACGCCTTCTTCGCACGGCGGCATCGGGGATCTTTACAACTTTAAAATGACGCCGTCCATGACGCTCGGCTGCGGCAGCTGGGGCGGCAACTCCGTCGCGGAGAATGTCGGCGTAAAACATCTTTTGAATATTAAGACAGTTGCCGAAAGGAGAGAGAATATGCTGTGGTTCCGTGCACCGGAAAAAACATACATCAAGCCGGGCTGCCTGCCCTTTGCCCTGGATGAACTGGGCACGGTCAATAAACGGGAGCGGGCTTTTGTTGTGACGGATGAATTCCTCTATAAGAACGGCTATACCAAGCAGATTGAAGAGAAGCTCACGGAGCTGGGCATACGTTATCAGGTTTTTTCTGAGGTCGCGCCGGATCCGACGCTGGCCTGCGCCAGGAAGGGTGCCGAGCAGATGAAGCACTTTGAGCCCGACGTGATTATCGCGCTCGGCGGAGGTTCGCCGATGGATGCGGCGAAGATCATGTGGGTGCTTTATGAACATCCCGAAGTTGACTTTATGGACATGGCGATGCGTTTTATGGATATCCGCAAACGCGTTTACACCTTCCCGAAGATGGGAGAGAAAGCGTACTTCATCGCCATTCCGACGACTTCCGGTACCGGTTCGGAAGTGACGCCCTTTGCGGTTATTACCGATGAAAAGACAGGCGTGAAATACCCGCTGACGGATTATGAACTGATGCCGGATATGGCGGTGGTCGATTCCGATCTGATGATGAATGCTCCGCCTTCTCTGACCGCGGCTTCCGGCATTGACGCCGTTTCGCACGCACTGGAAGCTTATGCTTCTGTGATGGCAACGGATTTTACGGATGGTCTGGCGATTAAAGCGCTGCAGACTATCTTTGAATACCTGCCTCAGGCTTATGATTCGGCCGTGAGCAAAAAACCTGCGCCCGAGGCACGTGAGAAGATGGCGAATGCGGCGACGATGGCCGGCATGGCCTTTGCGAATGCCTTCCTGGGCGTTATGCACTCGACGGCGCATAAGCTCGGTGCTTTCCACCATATTCCGCACGGCATTGCCAATGCGCTCATGATGACGGAGGTGCTGCGTTTTAATGCGAAGGAGGCCCCGACAAAGATGGGGACTTTCCCGCAGTATGATCATCCGAAGACGCTGGCACGTTATGCGGAAATTGCCCGGGCACTCGGCGAGGAAGGCGCGGACGATGAGGAGCTTTTGGAGAAATTAATTGCTAAAATAAACAGACTGAAAGAAAGAATCGGCATTAAGCCGGCGATCAAAGATTATGTGCCGGATGAGGAGGCCTTTATGTCTACGCTTGATGAGATGACCGAGCAGGCCTTCGATGATCAGTGCACGGGCGCTAACCCGCGCTATCCTTTGATGTCCGAGATCAAGCAGCTTTACTTGAATGCCTATTACGGCGAGCATAAGGAGGTCTAAATGGTTACACTTAAGCAGTTTAATGAAGATCAGGTGATCTATCGTACCGAAGGCAAGGTGATTTATCGTGACGGCGATACGATTCTGAAGGTCTTTGACGAGAGCTTCACGAAGTCGGATATTCTGAACGAGGCCTTGAACCAGGCGAGGGTAGAGGAGACGGGCCTGAAGGTGCCCCGCATCCTGGAAGTGCTGAAGATCGAAGATCACTGGGCCATCCGTTCTGATTTTATTCCCGGCAAGACTCTGGAAACGCTGATGAAGGAATCGCCGGAGAAGGAAGATGCGTATCTGGAGCGTTTTGTGGACATTCAGATTGAGATTTTCTCGCATGAGGCGGCTTTGCTGAATGTTCTCAAGGAAAAAATGAGACGGCGGATTGATCAGTCTTCTTTTGATGCAACGACACGCTATGAGCTGCAGACACGTCTGGCCGCGCTGCCGACGCATAAGAAAATCTGCCACGGTGACTTTAACCCGAGCAATATTATTATTACGCCGGAGGATGAAGCCTATGTGATTGACTGGTCGCATGTGACCCAGGGCAATGCGTCGGCGGACGCCGCGCTGACTTACATGCTCTTTCATCTGGCCGGAAGACCGGATCTGGCGCAGAAATATCTTAAACTCTTCTGCCTCAAGACCGATACGGCCCGGCAGTATGTCCAGCGCTGGATGCCGATTGTGGCGGCGTCGCAGTCGACGAAGAATAAACCGGAGGAACGCGAGTTCCTGCACCGCTGGGTGGATGTGGCGGACTATCAATAATTTGTCCGGGCGAAGAGACGATCGATAATTGCTATCCCTCAGCAGGATGAGAGAAAAAAGGGCCGGTTTTGTCCGGCTCTTTTTTCTCTTTGAAAGGGGCAAAAACGGCTTTGCAAAAGGTTTTGTGAACAGGTAAATTAAGGACAGCGGCTTTACTTGCCGTATCGAATAAAGAAGAGGACTGTTCAATGATCTTAAACCGGAAACAAAATGAAAAAATGCTGCAGAAACTTGAGCGCTGTACCGACGTTTTTGCAGACTATGTCTTTACGCCGCTGGCCGAATTAGAGTACAGCATTTATGAAACGGACGAGACGCTTTTTACGCCGCCTGACGCCGCTTCTTTTAAAGAAAAAGGAGAACGCTGGGGCGGAGAGGGGCGGAGCGCCTGGTTTAAGGCGCGCTATACCGTGACGGAAGAGACAGAAGGACAGGCGCTTTACCTGATTCCTCAAGTCGGCGGCTACGAGGCGCTCTTGCGCGTCAACGGCAAAGCGATGGGGACCTACGCCTCAAAAATTGTCGTGACGCGGCACGGGAATCATTATGTCCGGAGAATCTGCGCGGACTGCAAGGCGGGCGATACCTTTGACATTGTCCTGGAGTTTTATGCCGGACACTATGTCATCGGCTGCCATCCTTTTGAAGAAGCAGAAAAACATGATTTTACCCATCCCTGCGGGCCGCTCCTGATTGCCCGGAAAGAACAGGATATTGCGGATTTCATCTATGATCTCAAGACCTGTCTGCAGCTTCTGGAAATCAGCGGCAGAGATTCATTCCTGGGGGCTGAAATCCTGAATGTTTTAACGGAGGTCCACCGCAGGATTTTCTACGATCCGGAAACAACGGAAGAATCTCTGTTCCGCAGCCGCTTAAAGGAAGCGCGCGGGATTATGCGGCAGATTCTGGAGCTTAAAAACGGGGATTTTGCGCCCGAAGCCGTACTCTGCGGCCATTCCCATATGGATACGGCCTGGCTCTGGCCGGTGGAGGAGACGATCCGCAAAAACGCCCGGACCGTGTCCAATCAGCTGGCGCTGATGGATGAATTCCCGGAATACCGTTTTATCATGAGTTCCGCCTGCCATTATAAAATGCTGGAAGAACATTATCCGGATATTTTTGAAGCGATGAAAAAGCGCGTCGAAGAAGGACGCTTTGAAGTGAACGGGGCGGTCTGGGTCGAATGCGACTGCAATCTTGCCGGCAGTGAATCCCTGGTCCGGCAGTTTTTGTGGGGACAGCGCTATACGGAAGAAAAATTCGGCCGCCGCGCGGACTGTTTCTGGCTTCCGGATACCTTCGGTTATTCGGCGGCCGTCCCGCAGATCATGCGCGATTTCGGCGTGCGTTATTTTCTGACAACAAAACTGGACTGGAACGATACCACAAATTTCCCTTATGAAACATTCCGCTGGCAGGGCATTGACGGCAGCGAAGTGCTGACGCATTTCTTTGTCATGGATCTCCGGGCGGAGCCGGAGAGCATCGTGCGCTACTTCTCCGGGCGCGGCAATCGAAACTATATTCGCAATAAACAAGTCAGCCGCAAACGCCTTTTGGCCTTCGGTTTCGGGGACGGCGGAGGCGGCCCTGAGTTTGAATCGATTGAAATGGCCCGGCGTCTCCGGGATCTTCAGGGCTGTCCCAGGGTATCCTATGACAGTGTTTCACACTTCATGCAGAGCCTGGAAAAAGAAAGCAAAGACCGTCTGCCTTTATACCGCGGGGAGCTTTATCTGGAGCTGCACCGGGGGACGCTCAGCAGCAAACAGGCCATCAAGCGCCTGAACAGACAGGCGGAAATTGCGCTGCATAATCTGGAGCTTTTAGAAGCCCTGCAGGCTTTTTCCGAGAAACGCAAGGCGTCCGATGAGAGCTATCGTCCGCTTTGGGAAACGCTTCTGCTCAATCAGTTCCACGATATTCTGCCGGGCACCTGCATCGCAAGGGCCCATGACGAAGCCATTTCGGCGCTGCAGCAGGTCTGTGATAAGGCAGAAGAACTGAGCGGAGATTATCTCAAGGGCGATGCGGGCCTTTCGGTCTTAAACCCGCTTCCCTTTGCCCGCAAGGACATTATTTACTATCCGGCGGATAAGCCTCATCAGGCGGCGGAAGGCTTCAGAACGCAGTTTACGGAGCGCTTAGACGGTCAAAGGTATCTGGCGATCGCAGGCGTAGAACAAAAGCCTTTCTCCGCGCGGCGTCTGCCTTTGCGTCCTGCCCTAAAACCGGAAAAGGCGGAAGACAGCCCTGCCCCGGCGCATCCTTTTATCGTAAGCAAAGATCGCATCGAAACGCCCTTTGCCGTGATCCGGAAGGATGAAGACGGCTGCTTTTCTTCCTTTATCGATAAGCATAACGGCCGCGAACTTTGTGCGGGGCGTCCTTTGAATACCTTTGTTTCCGCAGAAGATGTACCGGCGGCCTGGGATAACTGGGATATCGATGCCGATCAATTTATGAAGCTGGAAAAAGACGGCGCGCTGCTTTCCGAAGAGCTTATTTCCGTCGGGAGCGCGGAGCTTCGCATCCGGCAGCGCCGGCGGGTCTGCGGAAATTCGACGATCACCCAGGATATTGTTTTTTATGCCGACAGCCCTTTGGTGAATTTTGAAACCGTCCTGGACTGGAAGAGTCCGCATCGTCTCTTGAAGACGGTCTTTGCTACAAGGCTGCGCAGTGATTATTCCCGGGAAGAGATCCAGTTCGGCCACATCAAGCGCCCGACGAGCCGCAATACGCCTTATGAACAGGCAAAGTTTGAGGTGAGCTGCCATAAGTATGCGGATATCAGTGAGCCGGATTACGGGATCAGCATTCTCAATAATGCCAAATACGGGATCAGCATTGACGGCGGAACGATGGCGCTGACCTTAGCCAAAGGCGGCATGCGCCCGGATCCTCGGGGGGATGCCGGCCGCTATGCTTTTTCTTACGCCTTCCTGCCGCATCGGGGCGGGTTCTCGGCGGAAACGGTTATTCAGCCGGCTTATTGCTATAACTACCGGCCGCTCTTTTCACGCAGCAGGCTGCCGGAGTTCCCGCTTTTTGAAGTATCGGCTGAAAATGTCATTACGGAAGCCGAGATCGGAAGAGCACACGTCTGAACTCCAGTCACAACGCTTAATCTCG
>CALLQJ010000436.1 GCA_938014865.1 uncultured Fastidiosipila sp. | reverse complement strand
CTCGAAGAGTCTCTGGCGGCGGGCGGCTACCTGGCACTCGGTCAGGTGCTCAGCGAGATGTCGCAGGAAGATGTTATTAAGTGCATTAAGGCATCCGGCCTGCGCGGACGCGGCGGCGGCGGCTTCCCCACCGGTCTTAAGTGGGATCTCTGCCGCAGAAGTCCCGGCGATGAAAAATACGTCATCTGCAACGCCGACGAAGGCGACCCCGGTGCGTTCATGGACCGTTCCATTCTGGAAGGCGACCCGCATTCCATCGTGGAAGCGATGACCATTGCCGGCTATGCCTGCGGCGCGCACGAAGGCCTGATTTATATTCGTGCCGAATATCCGCTGGCCGTCAATCGTCTGCGCAAGGCGATTGAGCAAGCCGAATCCGTGGGTCTTCTCGGTGAAAACATTCTCGGCAGCGGTTTTGATTTCAAACTGCGTATTGTCTTAGGCGCCGGTGCTTTTGTCTGCGGTGAAGAGACGGCTCTGATCCGCTCCTGCGAAGGCCACCGCGGCGAACCGCGACGCAAGCCGCCTTTCCCCGCTGAAAGAGGCTTCCGCGGCAAACCGAGCAACGTGAATAATGTTGAAACCTTGGTTAATATCCCGATCATCATCCGGAAAGGTGCGGACTGGTACGCCGGCATCGGTACGGAGAGTTCACACGGCACGAAGGTCTTTGCCCTCGCCGGTGACGTCAATAATATCGGCCTGGTCGAAGTGCCCATGGGGACGACGCTGCGTGAAATTGTGTTTGATATCGGCGGCGGCATTCCCGACGGCAAAGCCTTTAAGGCGGTTCAGACCGGCGGTCCTTCCGGCGGTGTCATTACCGAAGCGGATCTGGATACCCCGATTGATTATGAGAGTCTTAAAAATATCGGGTCCATGATGGGATCCGGCGGCATGATCGTCATGAATGAAGACAATGACATGGTCGATATCGCCCGTTTCTATCTTGAATTTACGACCTCGGAATCCTGCGGAAAATGCACCCCCTGCCGTATCGGTACGATGCGTATGCTGGAGATGCTGGAAAAGCTGCTGGCTCAAAAGGGCGATGAAAAACTGCTCAAACAGCTGCATACGCTCTGCTTAACGATAGAAGATACGGCCCTTTGCGCACTCGGTCAGACGGCACCGAACCCGGTGCTGAGCACCATGAAATACTTCCCCGAGGAGTATCTGCGCTATGCCCGCCATGAAGTGAGCAAGGCTTATTCGATCGATCCGGAAAAATGCATCGGCTGCACCAAGTGCGCCCGCAACTGCCCGGTCGACGCCATCACGGGCGAGGTGAAAAAACCGCATCACATCGATGAAGACAAATGCATTGCCTGCGGCGCCTGCTATAATGCCTGCCCGGTACAGGCAATCAGCAAGCCATAAGCATAACGAAGGAGAAATGATATGGATTTAAAAGATCGCATACGCGTTACGATAAATGATATCCCCGTTCTCGTAGAAGCCGGCTCCACGATTCTGGATGCGGCAAAGAGAGCGAATGTATACATTCCTACTCTTTGCTACATGAAGCTGGATGACTTCGGCATCGAAAACCGTCCTTCTTCCTGCCGTGTCTGCATGGTGGAAGTGGAAGGACGCCCGAGACTTTGCACGGCCTGTTCTGAGCCTGCGACCGACGGCATGGTGGTGCATACCAACAGCGCACGCGCCCTGCGTGCCCGCCGGACGAATGTAGAGCTTCTGCTCTCCAATCACCCGCAGCTCTGCCTGACCTGTGCCAAAAATATGGACTGCGAGCTGCAGCAGCTGGCCCATCAGATCGGCAACCGCGAACTGACGTACAGCGGCAAGCGTTCGCATCACCCCAATGACGAGACCTCTTATTCGGTCATCTCGCATCCTGATAAGTGCATCATGTGCCGCCGCTGCGCCACGATGTGCAATGAGGTACAGACCGTCGGTGTTCTTTCCGCCCTCGACCGCGGCTTCAATTCCGTTGTCCGGACGGCTTTCCACATGGATATGACGGAGACGTCCTGCACCAAGTGCGGCCAGTGTGTGGCGGTCTGCCCGACCGGTGCTCTGACCGAAACGAACTGCACGAACGAAGTCTGGCGTGCGCTGAACGACCCGAAACAGCATGTGGTCGTCCAGGTAGCCCCGGCGGTCCGTGTCGCCATCGGCGAAATGTTCGGCATGCCGGCCGGCACGATTACCACGGGCAAGATCTGCTCGGCCCTCCGCAAACTCGGCTTTGACGCCGTCTTTGATACCGACTGGGCCGCGGACCTGACGATTATCGAGGAAGCGTCCGAAATCGTGCATCGTCTGAATGATCCCGACGCTACCCTGCCGATTCTGACCTCCTGCTGCCCTGCTTGGGTCTACTTTGTTGAAAGCCAGTTCCCGGATATGCTTGATATCCCTTCGACCTGCAAGTCGCCGCAGATCATGTTCGGTACAATGGCCAAGACCTATTACGCCGAAAAGATGGGCCTGGACCCCTCGGAGATTACGGTGGTTTCCATCATGCCCTGCCTGGCGAAGAAAGCAGAAGCCAGACGGCCCGAGCTCAAAAACGAAGGCGAGCAGGATGTGGACATTGTCATTACCACCCGTGAATTCGGCCATATGCTCAATGAAATCGGTATTGACCTGAATCAGATGACGGACAGCCCCTTCGACACCCTCATGGGTGAATCGACCGGTGCTTCGGTTATCTTCGGCACGACCGGCGGCGTGATTGAAGCGGCGCTGCGTACGGCGGCCGAATGGATCACCGGCGAGCCTCTGGAGCAGGTGGAACTGACGGCACTGCGCGGCTTTGAGGGTATTCGTGAAGGCGTCGTCACAATCGGTGACATGGACCTTCATATCGGCATGGCCCATGGGCTCGGCAATGCCAGAACCCTTCTCGAAGGGATTCGTGACGGCAAGTGGAAATTCCACGCCATTGAAATTATGGCCTGCCCCGGCGGCTGCATCGGCGGCGGCGGACAGCCCTATCATCATGGTGATATGGAAATCCTGCTTAAACGTCAGCAGGCGATCTACCGCGAAGACCGCGGCAAACTGATCCGCAAGTCGCATGAGAACCCGATGATCCAGAAGATCTACAAGGAATACCTCGGCGAGCCTTACGGTGAAAAAGCCAAAGAACTGCTGCATACAACGTATACTCCGAAGCCGAGGATTTAAGGGTTTGAGGCCTGTCCGAAGCGTTTAATCGGAATACTTCAGCTGATCCCTTCGGCCCCTTGAGGCCGGGGGGATTTTTTGTATGCGCTTTTATCGGCCGTCCGGCCCGTCTGCACAAAAGGCGGAGGGATCTTCCGGGCGTGGTAAACTAGAGATCTGAAAGGCGCCTTCAGGCGCCGTCTTATTAAAAATGTACGGAGGCTTAGCATGTCATATCCGAACAATACGTATAAGTATGTCCTGGCCGTGGATGCCGGGACCACCAGCAGCCGGGTTGCCCTGGTCAGCCGGGACGGCAAAATCGTCCGCCTGGCGCAGGAAGAACTGCGGCAGTTTTTCCCGCATAACGGCTGGGTGGAAGAAGATCCGGCGGAAATTAAAAACAGTGTCATCAGCCTGATCCGCAAAATCCTGGCCTCGGGTATTAGTCCTGAGGAGATCGGCGCGATCGGCATCGCCAATCAGCGCGAGACGACGCTGGTCTGGTCCAGAGAAACGGGTGAAGCGATTTACCCGGCCATTGTCTGGCAGTGCCGGCGCACCGCTTCTTACTGTGAACTTTTAAAAGAACAGGGACTGGAAAAGAAAATACGGGAGAAAACGGGGCTGGTCATTGACGCCTATTTCAGCGCGACGAAGCTGCGCTGGATTTTAGATAATGTAGAAGGCGCAAGGAGCCGCGCCGAACGCGGCGAGCTCTGCTTCGGCACGGTCGACAGCTGGCTGCTCTGGCATCTTTCGGGCGGGAGGCTTCACGTCACCGATCACAGCAACGCCTCGAGAACCCTTTTATACAACGCCCGGGAAGGCTGCTGGGATAAGGAGCTGCTCGAGCTCTTTGCCATCCCCGAGTCCGTCCTTCCGGAGATTGTTTCCCACGATGAAACAATCGGCGGCTGCGATCCTTCGCTTTTCGGCCGGGAGATTATGCTCTCCCCTGCTTTAGGCGATCAGCAGGCGGCCTTATTCGGCCAGCTTTGCTTCAGCCCCGGGAGCAGCAAAAACACCTACGGGACGGGCGGCTTTCTTCTGGTCAATAACGGATCTGAATTTGTCCTCGATAAAAACGGTCTTCTGACGACCGTGGCCTGGCGCTTCGGCGACGAAAGCTGCTATGCCCTGGAGGGCTCTGTTTTCATTGCGGGCGCCGCGGTGAAATGGCTGCAGGATAAATTAGGCCTGATTGACAGTGCGGGCGAAACCGAACGCCTGGCCCAAAGCGTCCCCGACACCGGCGGCTGCTACCTGGTTCCCGCTTTTTCCGGTTTGGGCGCGCCGCACTGGGACCCTTATGCCCGCGGTTTATTAATCGGCATCACGCAGGATACCTCGCGCGCGCATCTGGTGCGGGCGACCCTGGAAGCCATCGCGTATCAGACGGAAGATATTTTAGCCTTGATGCGGCAGGACCTTTCCCGGGAGATCGAGCTGCTGCGCGTAGACGGCGGCGCTTCACGCAATGATTTTCTGCTGCAGTTCCAGGCCGATATCTCCGGCCTCAGCGTCGAACGTTCCGGCGAAGTGGAATCCACCGTTCGGGGCGCGGCCTTTCTGGCCGGCCTGCGCTGCGGACTCTGGCCGGACAGAGAAAGCCTTTGTGCGCTGCCGCAGGAAAAACATTTCTTCCGGCCGCATATGAAAGAAAGCAAAAGACAGGCGCTTCTGGCCGGCTGGGAACGTGCGGTAGAACGGGCCAAAGGCTGGACCGCCGAGTAAGCTAATCCCGGGGCAGGGCTTCGGCCCTCATATGGGAAGCGAGGCCGTCCTCATACTCTGCCGCTGCACTATAGCTCGATTCGCTGAAAGGCAGGCTCCCCGGCGGGAAGCAGAGCTCTAAACGCTCGGGGTAAAAAATAAAATACTCGGGGCGCAGGGCTTTTGTTAACGCGTCCGCCTGAGCTTCTTCTTCGATTTCAAAATAGGATAAAATGCTCTCGTTAAAATTTTCTTCGGGGAAGTCAAAAAGTTCAGCCGGCCCGGCGCAGCTG
>CALLQJ010000435.1 GCA_938014865.1 uncultured Fastidiosipila sp. | reverse complement strand
CGGCACCGTAGCAGATAATGAGAAAGTTTTAATCGACATTCAATATACGGTGGATGCCGGTACTCTGAGCTATGAGAGCGGGAGAACCGATTTGGTCTACCCCATGCCGGCGGGCGTCATCGCCAAACAAGGCCAAAGCGGAATCCTCTATGATAACGGGAAAGAAGCCGGAACCTACACGATTGAAGGCAATTCGATCCGCCTGTCTTTTAATGAAGAATACAGTGACGGGCACAGCTTTTCCGGTTTCATCAGCTTTGAAAGCCGGATCGATAAAGATCAGGCCGATGATGACGGCAAGATCCGTTTTATCGGAAAAGACGATGAAGTCATTAAAGAAATTGAAATAGAAGACAGCGAAATGCCGGCGGAATATGATATTTATGTCGACAAAGCAAAAACCGGCGAGATCAGCGAAACGGAAGACGGCCGTAAAAAAGCAAGCTATACCGTCCAAGCCGGCAGCTGGAAGGGGACGGAATCAAGCGTCACGATTTCCGACAAAATCAAAGCAGATTCAATCGGCGAATTCAGCTATGTAAAGGATTCTGTAGAAGTCATCCTTGTCGACTATGACGGGGTTCAGACCGTCGTGGATCCTTCGGACTATACGCTGACTTTTGCAGGCGGCAGCGGGACGGAAACGCCGGAATCCTTTACGGTTGAGGGCCTTCCGCAGCTGGCAGCCGGAGAAAAATATCTTCTGAATTATGATGTTATCAATACAGAAAAGGCAGCCGACGGTTCGGCCGTGCTGAACAACTTTGCGCAGGGGGAAAGCGGCGACAAGAAGGATCGTTCCGATCATTGGCAGGAAATGCTTCCGCCTGCCGTTGATAAACATGGCCAATACTTAGTTAACCGGGATATTGTCAAATGGACGCTGGTCATTAATAATCCTGATCAGGAAGATCTGGGCGGCTGGAAATTATTTGATCATCTGCCGGAAGGCATAAATGTCATCGGCAGCATCAAGGTCGAGGTCAAGGATGAACATTGGCAGACCGTCGGGGAAATAGCTGCGGAAGAGGTCATCAACGGCTATACCATTCCCGAAGGCTACAGCGGCAAGCAGTATCGCTTTACCTATTATACGGATGCCCCCGAGGCGGCACCCGGCGAGCAGTTTTCTCTGACGAACTCCATGAGCATCAGCAAAGACGGGGAAAGCTACGAAAGCTCCGATACGCTTGAGGAGAGGAAGAAAAACTGGAATGTGAGCAAGCACCTTGCCTCGGAAGATAAGACCGGGGAAGGCGAGCGCAGCTTATTCTGGAACAGCCGGACCGAGCTGCCGCATCAATGGGAGAGCTTTGTCTTCAAAGATTTCATTTTGGATCCGCAGGTGCAAGGTGACTCTCCTGCAGAGAACATGAAGCATTATGCGTATTTAGGCGAGTTAAAAGAGGCGATTGCATCGTCGCTGCGTTTCGTTCCGATTGAAGGAGAACCCTATGGTCCGGAACTTTACGAAGAGTATTTTGAGGTCGAGGTGAAGTACTACGATGCCTTCACGATCGATCCTGAAAATAAGTATCAGCCGGAAGGCCTCATTGCCCCGGATGCGGATCCGATGCAGGAAGTCAAGAGCTTTACCGTCGAAGTACGGCTTAAAGAAGGAAAAGATCCTTCAGATTTTAAGGCCATGACGATCTCCTCTTACCCGACGCATGCCGAATTTTCGGACTTGGCAATCGGGGACGAAGTGATCTTCAAAAATCGTTCGGAAGTCAATGACAGACATGTGGAGGCCGAGAAACGCATTAAGAAGAACAAGATGCTCGAAAAATTCTCAGGTCTCTGGAGGAATTATTTCAGCGGCGGACATGAATATAATAAAATCCCCGATGATAAACATATAGATTACAGAATCCTCATCACGCCTGATCCGGGCGAGAACGGCGATATCGTACTCTACGACTATCTGCCGGAGCATACGAGCCTGGTTAAGAATCATGAGGACAAGAGTATCAACGCGTTTTTCTTAGAAGGTAAGTACACACCGCACCAAGAATATAAAGGCGAAAACAGTTACTCTTTTGAGCCATGGGGTGCTAATTATCAGGAAGTCCTGAGTGAAATTACGGAAAAAGACGGACAGAGAGTCCTGAAGATCACGATTCCCGGCGGCTATGCCGAAGCTTTGGAAGAGAATGACTGGGCCATTTGTATCGAGTACAGACTCTCTTTTGCGGATGATCCGACTTTAAATCATCCGACCGAGTGGCAGAATTACCACAATCGGGTTGTCTGGGAAGCGAAAGACGCAGAGGCAGAAAGCGAAACTTCCTTCAAAAAGAGATTAAAAAAGTAGAGAAAAAAGGGGAGCAGCTCACGGAAACGGATGAAGATGGCAATATCATCGAGCATAAAAACACCATCCGTTATCACATTGTGATCAATCCGAAAGCGGAGGACCTGAACCCTGAATCCGATACCTTAATTCTGACGGACCAAATGGCGGACAGCAATAAAATTGACGGTCATATCAAGACCGGCGGCCTGAAGCTTTACGCCATGGATCCGGAGGCAGAGAATATGCTCGGCCGGGAGATCAGCCCCCTGCGCTATACCGTGCAGTACAACGAAGATACAGGACTCTTGAAGCTGGAGATTCCTGATGAACTGGCCTGTGTACTGGTCTACGACTATGTCGCGGATCCCGGTTCTTATATAAGTCCTTCCCTAACAAATAAAGCCAAGCTTGAAGACAGATGGAGCAGTGTATCGACGGAAAAAATGATAGTGGAACATTCCGGCGGCGGGGTTTACTCGACCGAACTGCTGATCTACAAGGTCGATGCGTCCGATAACAACGTGCTCCTTCCGGAGACGGAATTCATATTTGCATCCTTGTCGGATATCGGCGGGACGAAGCAGTGGTCGGAGCCTTATGAGGCCATCGTCAACCAAGACGGCACGATTATTTTCTCCGTCAATGAAACGCCCTCAAGAGATCTTGAGGATCTGATTCAAGTCGGAAGCTATAAAGGCAAAGGCAATAATTTTGAAGCGCGCAAGAATGTGCTTTATAAGATGCAGGAAACAAAAGCACGGCCCGGCTATCATCTGAACGATAAAGAATATTACTTCATGTGGAAGGACAAAGCGCAAAGCAAGGAAGAGGCTTTTGCTGCGGCCACGGCCGGAGCAGACCCTGCAGCCGTCGAGGGGATCAGCATTGATGATGTGTATTTCTTAGAGATCCGTAAAAACAGCGGCGTTTACCTGAAGAATGAGTACAAAGGCCTTGCGGTCAGCAAGCTCTTTATGAACACAGAAGGCGAAGAAATTGCGCCTCAGGAAGAGAGCATCATGATAAGGCTGCTGCGCAAAACAAAGGTCGGCGGCGAAGAGATTCCGGATAGCGCATTTGAGGAGATTGCCGAACTGAATGCGGAAAATGCGTGGACGTATCACTGGGATGATCTGGAAGAAGAAGACGCCGGCGGAAATCCTTACTTTTACTACATTGAAGAAGTGACACAGAGCTTTGCCATTGAAACACAGTATCAAAATAATGGCGGTATCCAAAACGGCAAGATTGTCGTCATCAATATTTATGAGAATTACAAGCTGCCGGAAACCGGCGGCCCGGGTACGGGAGGAGGGATTTTGTCCGGCCTTGTCTTAATGCTCAGTTCCGCAGCCTTGCTGCTTCGGAAACGGCGTAAAGAAAAGGCAGACGGAAATTAGCAGCTGAGACGAAAACACAGAGATCCTCTGCGTACTGAAAGAATACTATCCGCCGGATAAACAGAAGCAATAAACCATAAGAAAAACAAAAAATAAAAATAAAAAATGAGGAAGAAATTATGCAAGTAAAGAAATTAAAAACAAAGGTAACATGGGTATTAGCACTGTTCTTTACACTGCTCCTGGCCTTGCCCGCAAGAGCGCAGGAGACCATGACGATTACGATCAACAATGCATCAGATCGTCACGAATACTACGCCTATCAGATTTTCAAAGGCACAAAACCGGCCGAAGCCGGCCAAGAACTTGTGCTGACGAATCTTGAGTGGGGTACGGGTGTTAAGGAAGCTGCCTACACGGAAAGCGCTCAGGAAAAAGCCGCAGCGCTGGCCAATGAAGCCGACGCGAAGGCTTTTGCCGAAGAATTAGTGAGCGGCGCAAAACTTACGGATGTAAAAACGGCAAGTGTTTATGATACGGAAAATAAAAATTATAAAATCAGCGGCCTTGAGCCGGGCTATTATCTGATCACGGATCAGGCAGCCGGCAGTGAGGCGCCCGAAGCGTATTCACGCTATATCCTGAAAGTGGCGGAAAATACCACGATCAATCCGAAGGCGGATGTACCGAGCTTTGAAAAGAAAGTAAAAGACATCAATGACAGCAGCAGCGAAGGCTACAGCGACTGGCAGGATGCGGCCGATCACGATATCGGCGACGAAATCCCTTTCCGCCTGAGCGCTAAGCTTCCCGCAAACTTCGGC
This sequence comes from uncultured Fastidiosipila sp., assembly GCA_938014865.1. Lineage (GTDB taxonomy): Bacteria > Bacillota > Clostridia > Saccharofermentanales > Fastidiosipilaceae > JAAYZH01. Next base: position 1,394 of record CALLQJ010000435.1, on the reverse strand, counting down.
GATTATCAGGAAAAATATGTCCTCAGCTTTCAGGATACAGCCAAGAACCTGAAGTTAAAGGAAGACAGTGTTCGCGTTTATATTTCGGACGGCGAGAATGCCTATGATTTAACGGCTGAAGACTATACCGTAACGACGTCTGAAACGCAGGAAGAAGACGGAAATGTCAGCTATAAGTTTACGGTGGAAACAAAAGATCTGATCGGCAAAGCAGGGGCTGCGGCCGGAAATTATGTCTATGTTGAATACAAAGCCGAATTGACCGAAAGCGCCGTTATCGGAGCGGCGGGCAATCCGAACAAAGCTTATCTTGAATACAGCAATAACCCGAATACGGGACAGAGCGAAGACAAGGGCAAAACGCCGGAAGATCAAGTGATTGTCTTCACCTATAAACTGCTGGTCAATAAAGTCGATGAAGAGAGCAATCCGCTCGCAGGTGCAGCCTTCACTCTTTCGAAGAAAAACAGTGCCGGTGAGTATACGGCGGTCAAAACCATCAGCAGTACAGCCGAAGAACCCTTAACGGAATTTGCCTTCAAAGGCCTCGATGACGGAGAGTATCGTCTGGAAGAAACCGTAACGCCTGACGGCTACAATACCATTGATCCGATTGAATTTACGATCAGCGCAGAGCACGACGTTACAGGCGATGCACCGGTCTTGATTAAACTCAACGGTACGGCTGAAAACGGTCTTGTTGAACTGACAGATGATCTGACAGCAGGTTCACTCAGTGCCAATGTGATCAATGCCAAAGGAACGGAACTGCCCGGCACAGGCGGTATCGGTACCAAGATTTTCTATGCAGGCGGTGCCGTTCTGATGCTTTCCGCACTTGTTATTCTCTTCGTTTATAAAAACAAGAAAAGAGAAGAAGAGTAAGCAGAAATCTGAACGTTAAGGCAAGACAGCAGGAAAGGGGGATTTATGAAAAAACGACTGATGACCGTATTTATCGCATTAGTGTTTCTGACCGGTCTCGGGATTACCCTCTATCCTGTTGTCAGCAATTATATTAACGAGAAAAACCAATCCAAAATTGTCGCCGCTTACAGCGAAAAGTCCGCCGGTATGGAAGCCGGTGAATCGGCGGAAATCTTTAAAGCGGCGGACGCTTACAACCAAGAACTCAGAGAAGCTGGGAAGGCGGCTTTCTTTAAGCCTTCCTTAGTGAGTCATTACGACGAGACATTAGATATCAGCGGTACGGGCATAATGGGCTATATCGAAATTCCCCGCCTGAAACTGACGCTTCCGGTTTACCACGGGACAGAACCCGGGGTCTTGCAGGTGGCGGCAGGGCATTTGGAAGGCAGCAGCCTTCCGGTAGGCGGACGGGGAACCCATGCGGTGGTATCCGCACACCGAGGCCTTCCGAGCGCGAAGCTCTT
>CALLQJ010000434.1 GCA_938014865.1 uncultured Fastidiosipila sp. | reverse complement strand
GAAGGGCGAACTGGTGATTACCTGTCTGATGAAAGAGGCCTTGCCCCTGATCCGCTACCGTACCCGGGATATTACGGCGCTGCATAAAGAGCCTTGTCCCTGCGGGCGGACGACGACGAGGATGGAAGCCTTGTCCGGCCGGGCCGACGATATGCTGATCATCCGCGGCGTGAATGTTTTCCCCTCGCATATTGAAGAGGTTCTGGAAAGCTTTGATAAGATCAGTCCGCATTATCAAATTACCTTGGATACGAAAGATTATCTGGATACCGCACTGATTCAGGTGGAGCTCAATGATGCCGAACTGCTCGACTCTTACGCCCGCATGAATCAGCTCGAACGGGAGATCTCCCGGCGTATGCGGCGGGCCATCGGGCTCGACTGCAAGATCAAGCTCGAAGCACCGGGCAGCCTGCCGCGTTTTGAGGGCAAAGCGCGCCGCGTGATCGACAATCGGAAACAGTGAGTCCTCAGGGGTTTAAAGGAAAATCCGGAACATGAAGAAAAAGAGGAGCAGATATGTCTGAGAATACATCGGAGAAAAAACTTTTATTGGGAAACGAAGCCATTGCCCGCGGTGCGTATGAAGCGGGTGTGAAGGTTTCCTCGGCTTATCCGGGAACACCTTCTACCGAAGTATCGGAGGCTTTGGTCAAGTATAAGGATGAGCTCTACTGCGAATGGGCGCCGAATGAGAAGGTGGCCGTGGAAGTCGCTTTAGGAGCGTCCTTTACCGGCGCCAGGTCTATGGCGACGATGAAGCATGTCGGCCTGAATGTGGCGGCCGACCCGCTTTATACGGCTTCTTATATCGGCGTGAATGCCGGAATGGTGCTGGTGGTTGCGGATGACCCGGGCCTTTACAGTTCCCAGAATGAACAAGATACCCGGAAGGTCGCGCGGGCGGCGCATGTGCCGGTTCTCGAACCGTCAGATTCGCAGGAAGCAAAAGACTTTACCAAGATTGCCTTCAATTTAAGTGAAAAATACGATACGCCGGTCATCCTGCGGGGCACGACCCGGCTGGCGCATTCGCAGGGCTTGGTGGAACTGAAGCCGCGTGAGGAACACGAAAAAAGCTATGAAAAAGATATCCGGAAGTTCGTGATGGTGCCCGCCAATGCCGCGATCCGGCATCCGCTGGTGGTGGCCCGGCAGAAAAAGCTGGCCGAAGATGCGGTGCATATGCCGGAATTGAACCGCATGGAGATCCGGGACAAGAAAATCGGCTTTATCACCTCGGGCATTCCTTATCAATATGTGCGCGAAGCCTTGCCGGACGCCTCGGTGCTCAAGCTGGGCATGGTCAATCCGCTGCCGCGCAAGCTGATCGAAGATTTTGCGGCACAGGTGGAGACGCTTTATATTTTCGAAGAACTCGATCCGGTGATCGAAGAACAGGTCAAGTCCTGGGGCATTGCCTGTCAGGGCAAGGATGTGTTTACGGAAGTGGGCGAATATTCCGCGGCCATGCTGCGTGAAAAGATTTTAGGCGAAACGCTGCCCAAGCCGGCCGGCGCGTCCATTCCGCCCCGTCCGCCGATTCTCTGCCCGGGCTGCCCGCACCGTGCGGTCTACTCGGTGATGAAGAAGCTGAAACTGCATGCCGCCGGGGATATCGGCTGCTATACCTTAGGTTCGGCCGCTCCGCTCAATGTCATTGAGACCTGTGTCTGCATGGGCGCGTCGATCGGAACCCTGCACGGCATGGAAAAAGCGCACGGCCCGGAATTCGTTAAGGACTGGGTGGCCGTGATCGGTGATTCGACCTTCTTGCATACCGGCATTAATTCCCTTTTGAATATGGTCTATAACAACAGCAGCGGCACCGTGGTCATTCTGGATAACTCCACCACGGCGATGACCGGGCATCAGGACAATCCCGCGACGGGCAAGACCTTGATGGGCACGCCCGCTCCGGCCGTTTCCCTGAAAGGGCTCTGTGAAGCGATGGGCGTGAAGCATGTGCAGGAAGTCTATGCCTTTGATCTGGAGAAATTAGAAAGCTGCCTCAAAGAAGAGACGGCCAGAGATGAACTCTCGGTGATCATTACACAGTCGCCCTGCGTGCTGCTGAAAGAAAATCCGCCGATCCGGCATCAGTACAAAGTCAACGCGGACGAATGCAGGGCCTGCGGGATCTGCATGAAACCGGGCTGCCCCGCACTGACCCGGGATGAAAACGGCAAGACCTTGATCAACGACACGATGTGCAACGGCTGCGGGCTTTGCTACAGATTGTGCCCCTTTGATGCGATCAAGATGACCGACAGCGTCATCGATGAGATTTGACGGCGTGTAAAGGGAAGGAGCCTTAGGAAATGAAAGTATACAATATAGCTATAGTAGGTGTAGGCGGGCAGGGAACCCTGCTCACGTCCCGGATCCTGGGAAACCTGGCGAAGGCGGAGGGCTATGACGTCAAACTCTCGGAATATGCCATCACTGATACAGCAGTGACAATGGCATGTAAAGCGCAGTTGC
>CALLQJ010000433.1 GCA_938014865.1 uncultured Fastidiosipila sp. | reverse complement strand
TTTTCTACCTGGGTCTGGCTTTGCAGACCGCGCTGACGCCGGCGGGGCTGGGGCCCTTTGCCTTTGAAATCGTCTACGGGATCTGGTTTTTGGGCGCGACGCTGGCCGCCTACATCATGCAGAAGCCGGGCGTGGCCTTTGTGACGGAAGTGATTGCCGCGCTGCTTGAACTTCTTATGGGAAATTCAGGCGGCGTCATGGTCGTCATCACCGGCGTGATCCAGGGGCTGGGCGCGGAGGCGGGCTTTGCTTTGTTCGGCTACAAGCGCTGGGACGTCGTCTCGCTCCTCGCTTCGGGGATTACGGCCGCGCTTTTTACCATGCTGCAGACCGTTTATATCGGCGGTTATTCGGCGCTCTCCCCCGGCATCATCGCAGCCACGGTGATCGTGCGGATTATCAGTGCGGTGCTTTTTGCCTCACTGGCGGCGCTGGGACTGGGACGCGGGCTCGCCAAGACGGGGGTTCTCAAGTCCTACCCGCTGGGCCGGCAGTTTGCGCCGACGCTTGATGCGGCAGAGGATGAACTTTAAAACAGGGCCCGGAGAGAAAGGGCTTTGCTCAAATTAACAGGAGGTTATTATATGAGACAGTTAAGAATGCTTTTGGATTGGTTTCCGAACACGATTCATGCGGGGATGCTGCTGGCACAGAAACGCGGCTACTACGCGGAGGAAGACATTGAGCTCGTGATTGACGGCAAGGTGCACGGTGTGCTGGAAGCGCAGGGCGCGGATTTTGTCTGCGGCCCGGAGGCGTCGATGCTCACGGAGATGGCGGAAGACGGGACTTTGATCGGGATTGCGGCTTTATCGCATAAGCAGGATTCCGGGATTATTTCCCTGGCCGAGGCCGGGATTGAGCGTCCGCGGGATCTGACGGGCAAGCGTCTGACGCACTGGAAACCGGCCTGGTTCCATAAGGTGGTGGGCGAACTGGTCAATCGTGACGGCGGCGACTACAGCAAGGTGCAACTGGTGCAGATGGACGTCGGCAAGCCTGAGGAGGTTTTGGGCAAGACGGCGGATGCCATCTGGATCTATAAGTACTGGGAATTTTTTGTGATGAAGCATCTGGGATACAAGGTGAACTACATTCCCTTCCGCGAACAGGGCCATCCCTTTGACTTCCCGGCGCCTGCTCTGTCGGCCAAGCGGGAGCTGGTGAAAAAGGAGCCGGAGACCGTAAAAGCCTTCCTGCGGGCGACGGCGAAAGGCTATGAGGATCTTGCGAAAGAGGGCTCGGCGGTGCTCCCCGAGATTAAGGATCAGCTGCCGGATGCGCCTGAGGCAATGCTGAAAGACAGCCTGGATTATCTGGCGCCTTTGCTGCTGGATGATGCGGGCAAGTGGGGCCGTCTGGATACGGAAGCCTGGACCGCGCTGCAGGATTTCCTGACGAAGGAAGGTATTCTGGGCGATAAGAAGATGCCCGAAACGTATACGAATGCACTCTGGTCTTAAGCTTTTCTGTCAAGCAAAAAAAGATGAGTGCAGGCATTGAATGGAAAAATATCCGATTCCGCTATCTTCAGGAATCGGAGCGAAGGCAGTTTGACGGCTTTTCGCTGACGATCAGGCCCGGCCGCATTTCCGTGCTGACCGGGCCTTCGGGCTGCGGAAAAAGTACGCTTTTGTTTTTGGCGGCGGGACTTTATCCGGAGCACGGAGGTTTTCTGGAAGAAGGGTCTGTCCGGGTTTCGGGAAAAGATCCCGCGAAACTGACGGGACAGGAAAGGAGCCGTCTGGTCCGGGTGATTTTTCAGAACGCAGACTTGCAGTTCTGCCTGGACCGGGTGGACCGTGAACTGATTTTTGTGATGGAAAATGCCGGGATTGCTGCGGAAGAGATGCCGCGGCGGATGCTGCAGGTGCTGGCGGATGTCGGCCTGGACGGCTATGAGAAGCGGCAGATCTCGACCTTATCCGGCGGCGAGAAACAGCGGCTGGGGCTGGCTTCACAGCTGGTGGCGGGGGCCGAGTGGCTCCTGCTCGACGAAGTGCTGGCCCAGGTAGATCCGGCGCAGAGCCGGGCTCTGGTCCGCTTGATTGCAAAGCTTCAGAAGACACATGGTTTTTCGGTATTGGCGGTGGATCACCACCTGGAATACTGGCAGGAC
>CALLQJ010000432.1 GCA_938014865.1 uncultured Fastidiosipila sp. | reverse complement strand
TATCTTCTTTATTGCATTTTGGACAAAATCTTAGAAATTTATTTTCAGCGAGTGGGTTTATTATTCCTGTTATTTTGTTGTATATTTCATCGACGGCGATGTCTTTGATATGTTCATGACCTCAGTCTCGCTGGCGGTGGCTGCGATTCCGGAGGGCCTGGCGGCGGTCGTCACGATCGTACTGGCGCTCGGCATGAACAGAATGGCCAAGCGGAATGCCATTGTAAAACGGCTCCTGGCGGTGGAAACACTCGGATCCGTTAACGTAATCTGCTCGGATAAAACCGGGACGCTGACGCAGAATGAAATGACGGTCACCCGCCTTTTTGCGGACGGTCATCTTTATGAAGTCAGCGGCGGCGGCTATGCTCCGGAAGGGGAGATTTCCTCGCCGGAAGGCATAGAGGTAGAAGATAATAAGGTCTTGCAGCGGCTCATGCAGATCGGCGCTTTGTGCAATGAAGCAGAGCTGACGCAGCAGGAAGACGGCAGCTGGGACATTATCGGGGATCCGACCGAAGGCGCGATTCTTTCCGTTGCCGGAAAATACGGCGCAACGCGGGAAGCGCTTACGAAAAACCATGCCCGTCTCGGCGATCTGCCTTTTGATTCCGAACGCAAAATGATGTCGGTCTTCCATGAAGGATTTCCGGAAGGCAAGCTTGCCTTAACCAAAGGGGCGCCGGACATTATCCTGGACCGCTGCAATTATGAATATACAAAAGACGGCGTCAAAAAACTCACAGATGCGCGCCGCAAAGAAATTCTGGACGCCAACTCGGCTTTTGCGAAAACGGCGCTTCGTGTCCTGGCCTTTGCCTACAGCGAACATAACGACGGCGATTTCTCGGATGCCGAAGAAAATATGATTTTTGTCGGCTTGATGGGCATGATCGACCCGGCCAGACCCGAAGCACGTGATGCGATTACGGTCTGCACCAAAGCGGGTATCCGTCCGATCATGATTACGGGCGACTATGTGGAAACCGCGGTGGCCATTGCCGAAGACCTCGGTCTGCGCCGGGAAGGCGACCGGGTGCTGACCGGCAAGGAAATCGAAGAGATGAGCGATGAGGAACTGCGGGAGGCGGTGGACTATACGTCCGTTTATGCCCGTGTTTCGCCCGAACACAAGGTTCGTATTGTGGAAGCGCTGCAGTCTAAGGACAATATCGGCTCCATGACGGGTGACGGCGTCAATGACGCCCCGGCTCTCAAATGCGCCGATATCGGCGTGGCGATGGGCATCACCGGTACGGAAGTGGCGAAAACGGCTTCCGACATGATCCTGACGGATGATAACTTTGCGACCATCGTGCATGCGGTGGAAGAAGGCCGTGTCATCTACAGCAATATTCGTAAATTTGTCGGCTTCCTGCTTTCCTGCAATGTCGGCGAAATCTTAGTCATCTTTATCACCATGCTTGTCCTCGGCCCGGATCTGACTCCGCTGAAGCCGATCCAGCTGCTCTGGCTGAATCTAATCACGGACTCCTTCCCGGCCTTGGCGCTCGGGCAGGAAAAGGCGGAACCGGACATCATGGAGCAGCCGCCGCGCAGACGTACGGATAAAATCCTGAATACAGAAATGGTCTTATCCATTGCCGTTCAGGCGGTAGCGATTTTTGCGGCGGTCTTCATTGCCTTCAATATCGGTCTGAACCGTTACGGCCTGCAGATGAAGTCTCAGGAAGACTGGGACGACAGCCCGCAGTATGTCTACATCGGCGACTCCAAAGACGTGGTCGAAGCCGAACGGGATGAGCGCGGCAATCTGCAGCCGGTAGAAGGGGCCTATGTCTACTCGCGCAGCCAGGACTATGTCAACGCGGACGGAAAAGAAGAGAACTTCGGCCCGTCGGACGGCGCAATGACCTACGCCTTCATTACCCTGACCTGTGCGGAACTGCTGCGTGCTTTCTCGAATCGTTCGGAG
>CALLQJ010000431.1 GCA_938014865.1 uncultured Fastidiosipila sp. | reverse complement strand
CGGTCTGCACGGCCTATCGCTATAAGGGAAGGCGCATTGATCATTTCCCCGCGACCGCGATCCTGGAGCAGTGCGAGCCGATTATTGACTACCTCCCGGGCTGGCGGGAGGAGATCCGGGGCTGCCGTTCGGAAGAGGATCTGCCGGAAGCGGCAAGTGCTTATGTCCGCTTTTTAGAAGAGAAGATCGACTGTCCCATCCGCTATGTCTCGACGGGGCCGGCCCGAGAGGAAATCTTTGAGCGCTGAGTGTTCTTCTCGCCGAGCGGTGCAGCCGTTTCGCAGCCGCTTCCGCTGCGGCCTCCGGAGCGGCGAGGCTTCGGGACCTTCGGCTCATTCGGGCCAAAGGCGCATCAGCGTTTTTATCCGCAAACACAAAAGGTCTACCCGGGACAGTGCCCCGCAAGCAGACCTCTTTTTTATGCTGATTTGTTTTTACCGTACCGGCGTCAGGCGCCTCGGATCAGCCTTCCTGCGGCTGCGGCAAAGGAAACATCTTCGTGCCGGAGACTTCCCGCATGGTCTTGCCGACCGCGTCCAAAAATTCACGGATGCGCTGCACTTCTTCACGGCGCTTGATTTTTCGGGTTGTCGTCCGGATCATCGGCTCACAGCTCCAGAGGAAATAACGAATGGTCTTGTAGCTCGGCAGCTTCTTATTAATAGCCTTGAGCGCCTCGCTTAATTGCTCGCCCAAGCTTTTCTCGTCGGCTTCATCCGCCGAAGCGAGCGCTTCTTCGTCGATTTCAAAGCGGGCATAGAGTTCGGTCTGGCCGCGCTGATTGACCTCGGCCCAGATCATGGCATCGAGGACATGCGGGATCCCGCGCATCAACGATTCCAGTTCTTCGGGGAAGACATTTTTGCCGTTCTCCAGAATGATCATGGAATTCTCCCGTCCGGTCAGGAACAGTTTATTGTCCCGGAAATAGCCGTAGTCTTCGGTTTTGAACCAGCCGTCTTCGGTAAAGGCCTTGGCCGTGCCCTCAGGATCGCGGTAATAGCCGAGCATGACATTGTCCGCTTTCACCTGCAGTTCACCGACCGCCTCGCCGTCGCTGTTGATTGAATCCGGCGTGATCCGCATTTTGGCCCCGGCAATCGGGATGCCGACCGCTTCGGCGCTGCTGGTTTTTTCGTTGCCGGCCGCCAGTCCCGGAGCGCATTCGGTGAGACCGTAGGCGTTCCAGACATCAAAGCCGATGTCCCAGAAGAATTTGATGATCTCAGGTTTCAGCGGTGCGCCGCCCACCATCAGGGATTTAAGATCAGGGCCGATGCCTTCCCGGACCTTCTTAAACATCGGACGCCTCAGATCGATGCCGATTTTCCGCAGTCCGTTCGAAAGTTTTATGAGAAATTTAAGCTGACGGGTTTTGCCCTGTTTTTCAACGGCCTGCCACACCTTCTTGTACATCAGTTCCAGGATTAAGGGCACCATGTAAAGAATTTCAATATTCCAATCTCTTAAATTACTCATGACATGCCGCAGGCTGTCATTAAAGCAGATGGTGACGCCGAGCTGCCATAAGGCCACCTGGCCGATGGAGTTTTCGTAGGTATGATGCAAAGGCAGTACGGAGAGTGCCGTTTTCCGGCCCCAGGAATTAATAATGGTCTGGCCGGCATAGATGCAGGAGGCCACGTTCTTATGCGAGAGCATGACCCCTTTCGAATTCGCCGTGGTCCCGGAGGTAAAGAAAATGGCCGTAACGTCATTTTCGTAAATCGGACGGCTGCCGTAGCGCTCCGAGCCCGCGTCCAGAAGTTTATGGCCTTCCTCCAGCAGATCGTGCACATCAAGGACCTGAACCTTTCGCCCGGAAAAATCAAGAGTGTCCGATTCATCCGTCGGCTGCAGGGCAATAAGCGTATGCAGCGTCGGACAATGTCCGGCAATGCCCTCGGCAAGTTTCCGGTGCGACTTCGTATAAGCCAGGACCTTCAGTTCCGCCCGATTGCAGATGCCCGCCGCTTCTTCCACCTTCATGTCTTTATCCACGGGGACCGCTACGCCGAGACCGAAAACATAGGCCGTGTACATCAGCATCCAGCCGTAGCTGTTTGAACCGACGACGCCCAGAGAATCCGCCAGGCGGCAGTGCTCTCCTTCCTTGATCCGGCTAAGATCCGCCAGGCCGCGGGCGATAAAAGCCTCGCCTATGGCGTGAATATCCCGCCAGAAATCGCCGTAGGTTTTTGTTTCCGTTCTGCGCTCCCGGCCGACCCGGTAACGGTAGGCGGGGTGATCCGGTGTTTTGCGGACCCGGTCCTCCAATAGCTCCCGGATATCGCGGTAACGCGCTCTCTTGTACAGAGCCTTCCCTTCCACATAGCTTGTATTTGTCATAAAGCATCATCTCCGATTAGGTCATGTCATTCTTTTTTCTTAAGTAAATTTAAGCAGTCTTTATATTCATTCTAACAATAGATTAGGGATTCGGCGCAATAATTGTATTACATATCCATGAAAAAACAGAAAATTAAGCCGGAGCGTCTATTTACAAAGAGAAGCAGGCCGGAAAAAGATCCTTTCAAAGCCGCCGGAAAAAGCCCGAAAACCCTTTTAATTATCCCTCAAAGCCGAGCCCCGGGCCCGTTTCCCGCCCTTCACTTGAAAGTTCTGTCATTTTTGTGAAAACGTCAGAAAAAGCCCTTCAATTCCGGGCCCTTATGCTAGTATGAATGCTATAAGTCCGATAAAAATCACTGAATCATTATTAAACATACAGGAGGCTGTTTATGTCAAAACGCATACTAATCGTTGGCGGAGTCGCAGGCGGTGCATCCGTTGCTGCCCGGGCCAGAAGGCTGGATGAATTTGCTGAAATTATTATGTATGAAAGAGGACCGCATGTTTCCTTTTCCAACTGTGCGCTGCCCTTTCATCTGAGTGATGTCGTCGAAAATTCCGAGGACCTTGTCCTGATGAATCCCGACGTCTTCTGGCATCAGTACCGCATCCGGGCGGAGGTCAATCATGAAGTGCTCTCGATCGACCGCGAAAAGAAGACCATTGAGGTCAAAGACCTCAAGACGGGGGAGACGGCAGAAGAAGCCTATGATGTGCTCGTGCTCTCGCCCGGCGCGAACCCGATTCTGCCCGAAAGCATCGAAGGCATTGAACACGAAAATGTCTACGTCTTAAGAAATGTTGTAGACGTCGTGAAAATCAAAGACGCCATGAAAGATGCCGAAGAAGTGGCGGTCATCGGAGCCGGCTTCATCGGCATGGAAGTGAGCGAAAACCTCGTGCACGCCGGCAAGAAAGTCCACCTCATCGAGAAGGCCGATCAGGTGATGGCACCCTTCGACCACGACATGGCCCAGATCCTGCATCGTGAGCTCTATGATCAGGGCGTCGACCTCATCCTCGGCGACGGCGTCAAGTCCGTCGGTGATAATACGGTCGTGCTCGAAGACGGCAAAGAAATCAATGCCGATGCGGTCATTATGGCCATCGGGGTAGAACCCGAAAATACCCTCGCCAAACAAGCCGGCCTCGAACTCGGCGTAGACGGGGCGATCAAAGTCAACCACCACTATCAAACGAGTGACCCCGATATTTACGCCGTCGGCGATGCGATCGAAGTCCATTCCTTCTTCACCGGAAAGCCGATGCGGCTTGCGATGGCAGGCCCCGCCCAGCGTCAGGCCCGTGCCGCCGCCGACCACATTTACGGCAGAACCTACCGCAATACCGGCGTCATTACCTCATCGGTGCTGCGGGTCTTTGACCTTAATGCGGCGTCCACCGGCATGAATGAAAAAGAACTCAAAGCAGCCGGCATTCCCTATGACTATGCCTACGTCATTCCCATGGACCACGTCGGCCTGATCCCGGGCGCTGCGCCGCTTTTCACCAAGGTCCTCTTCGGCTATCCCTCCGGTCAGCTCCTGGGGGCCCAGGTCATCGGCAAGGGCGCGGCCGATAAACGCGCAGACGTCATGGCGGCGATGATCATGATGCACGCCAATCTGGAAGATCTGAAAGAACTCGAGCTCTGCTATTCGCCGGTTTACGGCACCGCCAAAGATGCGCTCAATCATGCGGCCCTGGTCGGCCTGAATATTCTGAACGGGGATATGAAGCATGTCCACGTGGAAGACATCCGCGGCTTGGCTGAAGACGGCGCCTTTATCATCGACGCCCGCGAAGAAGGCGAATATGAAGCCGGCCACATCAAAGGGGCACACAATATCCCGCTGAGTCAGTTCAGAGACCGGCTCGACGAGATTCCCAAGGATCAGCCGGTTTATATCCACTGCCGTTCCTCGCAGCGCTCCTACAATATGTGCCGCGCACTGATGCAAAGAGGCTATCAGCCGATCAACATGGACGGTTCTTTCTTAGGCCTTTGCGTCTACGAATATTTCGCCGATCAGACGGAAGGGCGCGAGCCGATCGTCACGGCCTACAATTTCAATTGATCAGGCTTGATCAGACCATCCCCGGCCGGCCTTCGGGCCGGCTGTTTTTTAATCAAAGCCCGGCTTGATTAATCAAAGCCCGGCTAAAAGGCGCGTGCTTCGGCACTTGCTGAGGCCTTTAAACACGGCAGGAGAGGGGCAGCATGATAAAACGAAAAGAAGAACAATTCACGAAGTTTGACATCCTGAGTCTGGTCATAGGCTCGATCATCGGCTGGGGCTCCTTCACGCTCCCGGGCTCGAAATTTCTGCCTGAGGCAGGGCTGCTGAGGACGGTCCTGGCTTTCGTGATCGGCGGCATCGCGGTCATTTTTATTCAGGCCGGCTACCATCATATGATGACGGATCAGCGCGAAGACGGCGGCGAATTTGCCTACACCTTCCGCTACTTAGGGCCCACCCACGGCTTCATCTGCGGCTGGGGCCTGGTCTTGTGTTACCTTTCCATCGTCCCTTTAAATGCGACCGCCTTTGTGCAGATATTCCGGGTGCTCTTCGGCGAAAAAATGAATTGGGTCTATCTTTACAGCATCGGCGGCACGGAAATTTACCTGGCGGATGTGCTCATTGCGAGCGCTATCCTGCTGATTTTCACCTGGATTAATCTGCGCGGCGTGAGCATGAGTTCCTTTGTGCAGAATCTTCTGACCGTCGCCCTCATCGGAGTCTCCGTGGTTTTGTTTATCATCATGCTGAACATTACGGATCTTTCGAAGTTCCGGGAGACCTACATTGCAGCGGGGAAAGTAAGCTTTTACAAAGTCGCCCCGGTCCTCGCGATCGTCCCGTTCTTGTTTGTAGGTTTTGACGTGATCCCCCAGGTCGTCACGGACCTGGGCTTTGATCAGAAAAAGGCCTCGCTCTTTGCGGTTTTAGGGATTGTTTGCGGGGTTCTGATGTATTCCCTGCTCTCGACGATGACGGCTCTGGCCTACAGTCCCGCCGAAGCGGCCGAAAAAGAATGGGCGCTCGGCGAAGCCATCTTATTTTACCTGGGCCGGCCCGGTTTCATCGCGCTGGTGATCGCTTTATTTGCCGCCGTCAGTGCGGGCATCAACGGCTTTCTCCTGGCCTCGGCCCGGCTTTTCGCGGCGCTGGCGGATTATAAGATGCTGCCGGAGGCCTTCGGGAAGAGCAATCGATACCGGGTCAAATCCAATGCCTTGTATTTTGTGGCCGCTGTGTCCCTCATTGCTCCCTGGTTCGGCCGTCCCGTAATCGGCTATATCGTGGACATGTCCTCGGTCCTGGCCGCTTTGGCCTACTTTTATGTTTGTTTTATTTCCTTCCGCCGCGTCCGGCAAGCGAAAGCGAAGATCCCGGTCGGCATCGGCATGCTGATGAGCATTATCTTCATACTCCTTTTGATCATTCCCGGATCGCCTGCCTTCTTAGGGAAAGAAGCCCGCATTTTCCTGGGCGTCTGGATTCTTCTGGGGCTCGTCTACTACCTGATCTACCGCAAGAATGTACTTAAAAAGGCGGAGGGAGCCGTGACGGCGGGTGAAATCAAAGGGGGGCGCGGCGACGCGTCCGATAAAAAATAAAGGGAAGAGGCGGGTCCGAAAGAACGCTGAAGCCTTCTCTGTGCTAAGCTTTTACCCGGGAGGAAATTATGCCTTTACAATTTATTCAAGACGATATTACCCGCCTTCCGACGGAGGCCATCGCGAATGCCGCGAATGAAACGCTTCTCGGAGGCGGCGGGGTGGACGGGGCCATCCACCGGGCGGCCGGCCCGGAGCTTTTAGAAGAATGCCGCGGACTGGGCGGCTGCCGGACCGGCGATGCCAAGCTCACGAAAGGCTATAAGCTGCCCGCGGACTACGTCATCCATACGGTCGGCCCGATCTGGCGGGGCGGGGGACATGGTGAAGAAGAATTGCTGCGTTCCTGCTACCGCCGCTCGCTGGAGCTGGCTCGGGAACAGGGGATTAAAAGTCTGGCCTTTCCCTTGATTTCCGCCGGTGTCTACGCCTACCCGAAAGAAGAGGCCATTCGCATCGCAAGAGAGGAACTTTCTTCTTATCTTCTGACGGCCGAGGAAGAGATGATGCTCTATCTGGTGATCTTCGATGAAGACGCCAAGAAGCTTCCGGAAGCAAAGCAGCAGAAGATTGCCGAACGCCTCAACAAGGCCGGCATGTCCCTCCGGGACCTGCGACAAGAAAGGAACATCCCGGCAGAACTTAAAGGGGAAGCCGCCGGCTTCGCCGAGCATTTAAAAAGGATGCTTCGAGAAAAGAGTCTTCGTCCGGAACCCTTCAGCCGGAAGGCCAATATCCCGGAAGAACGCTTCAAAGTCTTAGTCTCCGGAAAGACGCAGCCTTCTGTCACGGAGCTTTTGGCCTCGGCCTTCGCCTCAGAGCTTTCACCCGAAGCGCTGAAGACGCTCCTGCAAAAGCCCGGCTGCCCGCTTTCTCCGGACCGCCCTTACGCTCTGCTTTTGCTCTTTTTTGCAGAGGAAAAGATCTTTGATCTCTTCCGCATCAACCGCGTGCTTTTTGCTTATGAGCTGCCGCAGCTCGGCTCCGCTTTCTGAAGCATCAGGATAAGATTTTCCCCGTGCAGAATTCCGCCAAGGCTTCGGTGACGGTATCAAAATCTTCGTTTTTATAAAGAAAGAAGGCGTGAAAACAGCCGTAGATGGCCGCCGTCGTGTTGGCGTTGGCGGCTAAATCGTCTGTGAGGTCCGGGCGCTGCGCAAAAATAATTTCTTTTATCTTGCGGTCCAGTTTGCGGACCGCATGGTCGACCCTGGAGCCCGAAAACAGCGTGGTGAATAATTCGCTTTGCGAGGAAAAGATAAACGCCATCTGCCGGAAGCCGTCCGGCTCTAAAAAGGCTTCTTCGGGAATTTCCGCCAGCGACTCGTCTAAGAGTTCATCTTCAAGCTGCTCGGAAAGATCGTAAATATCCTTATAATGCAGATAAAACGTGGCTTTGTTGATCATGGCTTTTTCCGCGAGTTCTTTCACGGTGATTTTCTCGATGGGGCGCTCGGCCCTCAGGTGAATAAAAGCATTCATGATGCTGCGGCGGGTGCGTTTGACACGTAAATCCATGAGAAATACCCTTTCTTCGGCCCTCGGCATTGCGCGATTTATGCAACGATTTTTCGGAAGCGTCGTTTAAAAGACGCTTGTCAGAAATCGCAGATTGTACAGCTCTTTGCTCCTTATTATAATGAATAAAAATGACTTATGCGACGCGAGTCGATTATTGCCAGAACGAAGGAGCGGATTATGGATCTTTATGCTTTTTACCGAGGGTTGAGTTTCAATGCGGAAGATGAATTAGGGGCGGCTTTGGTAAAAGGCGGCGTCCGTTTCCGGACCTTTGCGCCGAATGCAGAAAAAGTCAGCATCATCGGCGAATTCAACGGCTGGAACGATACGCCCATGCAGACGACCGCTGACGGCAATTTCTACGAGATCACCATTCCGGAAGCAAAGCCCGGGATGATGTATAAATACCGTATTTATGAGAAAAAAGGCCGCTCCCTTGACCGCAGTGATCCTTATGCTTTCCGCAGCGAGGGACCGCCTCACACCGCCTCGATCGTCTACGACCGGGACGCCTACCGTTTTTCGGATGCCCGCTGGATGCGCCGGCGGACGACCCGGCTGAATGAGCCTTTGAATATTTACGAAGTGCACATCGGCTCCTGGCGTGACGGCGCAGATACCTACCGCAGCATCGCGGCGCCCTTGGCCGAATATCTTCTGGAGCACGGCTTTAACTACGTGGAATTTATGCCCCTTTGCGAGTATCCGGCCGATTCCAGCTGGGGCTATCAGGCGACGGGCTTTTTTGCACCGACGGCCCGCTACGGCACGCCCGACGACTTGAAATACCTGGTGGATTACCTGCATCAGAAAGGCATCGGCGTTCTCATTGACTTTCCGCTGACGCATTTTGCCGTGGACGATTTCGGCCTGGCGGATTATGACGGCAGCCCTTTATATGAATACCCGCACCCTTCCGTGGGCTATAACGAGTGGGGCAGCAAGAACTTTAATTACGGCCGGGGCGAGGTGAGAAGCTTCCTGCAGTCCGCGGTCTTGTACTGGCTTCAGGCCTTTCATTTTGACGGCATCCGCATGGATGCCATCCGCAATATGATTTACTGGCAGGGCGATACGGCCCGCGGCGAAAACCGGGCGGCGATTGAATTTTTACAAGTGATGAATAAGGGGATCAAAGAAATTGCCCCGGATATTCTCCTGATCGCCGAAGACTCCTCCGCCTACCCCAAGGTCACCTCCCCCGTTGACGAAGGGGGGCTGGGCTTTGATTACAAATGGG
>CALLQJ010000430.1 GCA_938014865.1 uncultured Fastidiosipila sp. | reverse complement strand
ATCATTTCGAAGGTCATGCGGATCAATTCGCCTTGTCCTTCACGCAGTGTTTCATAAGGAAAGCGCAGTTCCCTGATGGAACGGTTTCTTGCCTCAATGCGGGAGGCTTCCGCCGCCGCACGGGCAAGATAAACATCGCAAGTCTTTATAAACCACTCTTTAAGAGAAGCAAAGCTTTCGGATTTAAAGAAAAAACGTGCCTCTAAGGTTTCAGCCGATACATAGGCTAAAGCAAAAAACGCCTCTTCCGGCAGCTTTTCTCCTTTTTCTGCGGCCAGTGACCAGTAAAGCCAGGTATAAAGACGAGCCTGCTGCCAATGCACGTCTTCGCCGCCTTCGGGAAGTCTCCCCAGATCAGAGGCGGTCGTTTTGACTTCAATAATAAACGGCTGATCGGGTTCTTCCTCCAGATGCGCAAAGCTTTTTATGCGCGGATCACGCTGCGGCCTGAGCAAAACATCGGCTCTCCCGCTTATTTCGATGCCGGCTATATATTTTTCACTGCCGGAAGGCAGGGTAAAGCCGTAATCAGCGGGCCAGGTCTTTTTCAGGCTCAGTTCGTGTTCCACTTCAAACTGCAGGTATTGATCGCGCAGACCGGCAGCAAAGGCCTGATGCGTCCTTGTTCCTTCACGGGCGCTGAGTGACCTGTAATTCAGCGGACTCAAGCCCCCCCTGCGGTAGACGGTTTCGGCCAGCTCGCGGGCGGCAATATGAATGATCTGTGCCTGATTTTTCTGATCTTCTGCTTTATTTTCCAAATCTTTTTCCTTTCAGATTTACTTTAACACAGCTTAATACGGCCTTAACTTCATAAGCAGATAATACGCAAAGATTTGAAAGAAAAATTTTAACAGAAAAGATGTAAAAAATATATTTTTTGTTTATAATCTTAGTGAAACGGGTCTGATCACGCTGACTCAGGTAGACCTGAAAAAAGATAAGGAGACGAAAGAATGAAATTTTGTACAAATTGCGGCAGCAAAATTGAAGAGGGTGCTAAAGTTTGCAGTTCCTGCGGTCAAGCAATAAACAGCGAATCGACAGACACTGCAGCGGAAACCGTCAGCGCGAATGCTGCTGAAGGCACGCAGGACAATTACACTGCGGCCGAAGAGCAGGAGGCCCGGAACGGAGCCGATGCTGACAGCGGAAACGCTCAGGATTATGCCGCAGCACAGCAGTATTATCAGACGCAGTCTTATGACAATGCACAGGCTGCCGATCAGGCACAGACCGGACAAGCTGAGCAAGGACAGGATTATTATCAGCAGAATTATCAGCAAGCCGGCTATCCGCAGCAGGACTACCCGCAGCAGGATGCGTATCAACAACAGGATTATCAGCATCAGCAGTATTATCAAAATCAGCAGTATGATCAGAATCAGCAGTACGCAGGGCAAGGCTATCAGCAGGCCTATCAAAATCAGCAATATGCCGGGCAAGGCTATGATCAGGGCTATCAGCAAGGGTATCCGCAGACGAATGCCTACGGTATTGAGCCGAGAAATATTGCCCTTGCCATTATCCTTTCCCTCATTACCTGCGGCATTTACTGGTTCTATTGGATGGTAAAGCTCGATGAAGAAACCGCCAGACTGACGGGGCAGGAAGCCAAAGGCGGCATGCTGGTACTGCTCACCATCGTCACCTGCAGTATTTACGGAGTAATATGGGTTTACAAAGTCGGCAAGGAGCGTATGCCTAGGATCAGCGGCTCGGATAACGGTGTTCTTTACATTCTTTTGGGCATCTTCGGACTGCAGATTGTTAACTTTGCCTTGATTCAAAACGACATCAATAAGAGAGTTGCAAGCTTATAAGATCTGAATAAAAGATAAAATTCAAAAGAGGCGAGAGATTTAAAGCTCCTGCCTCTTTTTTCTTGCCTGAATTACTAATAATCCGAGAAATCAAAAAAATAAATAAAAAACCCCGCTTCACTTCGAAGAAGCGGGGCAATCTTTGGTGCGGACAACAGGACTTGAACCTGCATGAGAAATTCTCACTAATACCTGAAACTAGCGCGTCTGCCAATTCCGCCATGTCCGCGAGAACGAAAACTATAATAACGCATGCCGCGATTAAATGCAAGTGCTATCCGATAAAATAAGGGCAGATGACGGGTATTGCATAAACAATCACTGATCCGGCAGATCAGCGCTCCCGGCAGAAGCTGTCATACCGCTTGAATCCAAATTTTATTGCGGCAATTTATGAAATATAAGCAAAACAAAAGCCCGCTTGCGCGGACTCTTATTCTTTTGGTGGGGGAGGACGGATTCGAACCATCGAAATCGCTGATAACAGATTTACAGTCTGCCCCCTTTGGCCGCTCGGGAACTCCCCCATCTGAAATTGTCTTGTCTGACGAAAGTGGTGGGCCTTCAGGGACTCGAACCCGGGACCGATCGGTTATGAGCCGACTGCTCTGACCAACTGAGCTAAAGGCCCGTCACCGTCACTTTCGCGCGACACAAAGAAGATTATAGCCATTGATATCCTCGACGTCAAGCTCAGATGAGAAAAATATCTAAAACTTTAAAATATATTAATTATCAAAGTAAAATAAACAGCCGATTATCATGTCTGTCTGATTAATTTCAGAAAACGTCCCGCTTCTCCTTACATAAAGAAGCACTCATATCGTATCTTATGGCAAAATAAAGATAGGCTTAAGAAACGTTGTGCCTCATTAATAATATTTTGAAGAGTGTGAGCGATAAGAGGGCGAAAGAAAAGATTAAGGGAAATTAACCGGCCTCAGGCACAGAAGATACGGAAGAGACTCCGGATTGTAAAGATGAGGCTATATACAATGTAAATAATGCAGGAGAATGAGGTGTAATTTGTGGAATTTATGATCTTAGTGGTGGGAGGGACAATACTTCTGCTTAATTGGCTGTTTAACAGCAGCAGGACGTCGGCAAATAAAAGACGCTGGAGTAGTGTTGACAGGTTCACTGAGTCTGTAACAGATGAAGAGCTTGAAAAAGATCTTCGATACAAAGTATCAAAAAGAGAAAACAGAGAAAAAGTCATAGAGCTGTTATCGGAATCTTTTTACAGATCATTTCCGGAATTAAAAGATGAGAAGAGATTATTTGGATGTGATCGATTCCTTTTATATCCAAATTCGGATTATGAAACGACAGACTGCGTGCTTAGAATTTTAATGGCACGTCATGGAAAGTTGTTACGTTGGGATGCTATTTCACATAACGGTTTTCTGAATCAATATACTAATCAGTTTGCATTGCCAACTTATTATTTTGTTGTGTGGATGCAGAGAGAGCTAAAGAGGAATGGTTTTGACGAAGATATTGTGTTTTTAGAAGAGCCTAGGTATTCTCTGCATTCCAAGAAGGATGGGAGTGTTTACTATTACTACACTTTAGAGGATGTCAGGAAGTATATAACGGACGATAGAATAAGGGGTGGTTATACATGTGTAAGTTTGCATACTACGTCTTATGCATTTAGAAAGTGGGAAGAGAAGTGAGTTACGGAGCGTATAAAATAATGCATATTATATCAGGCGGAACATATTTAAAGCTTGACGAAGAGTTAAGAGATAATAATTGGTACCGCAAATCTGTAATTGAGGATGCAATTGATGTTGCTTCCAGGTCTTTTAGTGTGGGAAATGAGCCTGAAACTAGGACAGAGGAATATACGGATGTCAATAAAGCTAAAACTCTGTATGAAAACTTATTGAAGTACAAGGACAGTGAACGTGTCAGACCATTTATTGATCATTTGAAAAGTGAAATAGAGGCTTCGGAAGCAAATGGCAAGAGGAAACTCGAGTTTCCCAATTATTATCCGGGACATTTATCTCTTGCTTTAGAAGGGCGTTTTCTATGGCATAGGGAAATGAAAGACGATTTCCCATGTTTTACATTATACTATGGAGCTGATGATAAAGTGGCAAGAGCAGCTCTGGAAATAGTTGAGGATGTAAGGGATGATTCATGGCTATTATACAAAGATGCGAAATTTCTACGGGCTTATTTTGACGATATTATCAGTGCTTACAGCCCAAGCTGATCGGACACTATTTTAAACAGATTAGCAGGAAGGAAATCAAGGCGTCAGAAAAATTCATCAATTATGATCCATGGAAAATGCAGGATAGCCTAGATGTTCGGGAAATTCATCAGGCCGCAGTCTGATGAAAAGAGTTTACATTGAACAGGATTACCTTTCAGTTTAACTTGCCGTTTTCCGCGGAAAAGCAAGGACAATATTCATCTTCCAAAGTGTGTGGTAAATATAATGATGAGGTGTTAATGAATAGGGAAAGAAGAACAAAGTTAGGAAAGGCCGTCTCTCATTTAGAGTCGGCTTCTTCTATTGTTGAGGAAGTTTTGTTTGATGAAGAGGACAGCTTTGATAATTATCCAGAAAATTTGAGAGAAAATACAGAAAGGGGAATTAAAATGGAGTCAAGTATAGAAGATATGGAAGAGGCTCCGGATTGTAAAGATAAACTTATATACAATGTAAATAATGCAGGAGAATGAGGTGTAATTTGTGGAATTTATGATCTTAGTGGTGGGAGGGACAATACTTCTGCTTAATTGGCTGTTTAACAGCAGCAGGACGTCGGCAAATAAAAGACGCTGGAGTAGTGTTGACAGGTTCACTGAGTCTGTAACAGATGAAGAGCTTGAAAAAGATCTTCGATACAAAGTATCAAAAAGAGAAAACAGAGAAAAAGTCATAGAGCTGTTATCGGAATCTTTTTACAGATCATTTCCGGAATTAAAAGATGAGAAGAGATTATTTGGATGTGATCGATTCCTTTTATATCCAAATTCGGATTATGAAACGACAGACTGCGTGCTTAGAATTTTAATGGCACGTCATGGAAAGTTGTTACGTTGGGATGCTATTTCACATAACGGTTTTCTGAATCAATATACTAATCAGTTTGCATTGCCAACTTATTATTTTGTTGTGTGGATGCAGAGAGAACTAAAAAGAAATGGTTTCGATGAAGATATTGTGTTTTTAGAAGAGCCTATGTATTCTCTGCATTCCAAGAAGGATGGGAGTGTTTACTATTACCACACTTTAGAGGATGTCAGGAAGTATATAACCGACGATAGAATAAGCGGTGGTTATACATGTATAAGTTTACATACTACGTCTTATGCATTTAGAAGGTGGGAAGACAAATGAGCAGCGGAGCGCGTAGAATAATGCATGCCATATCAGGTGGCACATATCTAAAGCTTGACGAAGAATTAAGAGATAATGATTGGTACCGTAGACTTGTGATCGAGCATGCAATTGACGCTGTTTATATGTCGTTTGCTGTAGGGAACGAGTATGAGGCCAAAACAGAGGAATATACAGATGTCAATAAAGCTAAAGTCTTGTATGAAAGCTTACTGAAGTACAAGGACAGTGAACGTGTCAGACCATTTATTGATCATTTGAAAAGTGAAATAGAGGCTTCGGAAGCAAATGGCAAGAGGAAACTCGAGTTTCCCAATTATTATCCGGGGCACTTAGCTCTTGCTTTGGAGGGGCGTTCTGAGTGGTATGATAGGGTAAAAGATGGCAGACTGCCTTTTTCGAATACTAGATTAGCAGCAGCAAGTTTAGAAATACTTGAGGATGTAAGAGACGATTCGTGGCTCTTACACAAAGACACGAAATTTCTATGGGCTTATTTTGACGATATTATCAGTAGTTACAGCCCAAGCTGATCGGACACTATATAAGCATAAAAGAGAGGCTTTCTGCTATTAAGGTCTCTCTTATTTTCACGCCTTAAATCATTTCTTCTCATCCTTTCAACAGTACATAGTCTTTCAATGACTTTTTCCTATGAACATCCGGGAGGCGAATGCAGACAGCTGAAACGTTCTTTCCGAATCAGAGAATGTCTCTTTCTATGAAGGTTCTGCGATTTTTAAAATTTTTAGCTTATAATAAGAAAAACAAAGCAAAACAGCTTCAAGGAGCCTTCTGATGCATGAAAAATATTTGAAATTCAGAGCCGAATATCCTGAATTTATCTATAAAGGATTTGAAAAAGAAAAAAAGAACGGCAGACTTTGTGTCCGCTACCATTTCTCTGTGCCGGGTCTTGCAGATTTCTATCCGGACTTGGATTTTCCGCTGGAAGCCCCGCATGATCTGAATCCGCCGGACAGTGCCGCTGCTGATGAAATTTTGTTTTCGATCGGCATGGTTGAGCTGATCAGTTACTGGAAGATTGCCTGCCCGCCTGAAGTGATCATAGAAAATCACCCCCTCAGCGAAGAGCAGAAAAAGTGGTGGAAGGCGCTTTATTTCGGCGGACTCGGTGAGTTCTTTTACCGCAACGGCATAGAGGTTAATAAAGAAGACTTTATGCAGATCACTTGCCGCGGCGATGCAGGGCCCGTGAACAGAACGTTCAGCTTCAGAAGCAGCGGCAAGAACATGATCCCCGTAGGCGGGGGGAAGGATTCCATTGTCACCATTGAACATATGGCGGCTTTAAAAGAAAAGAATATGCTCTTTGCCATCAATCCTTCCGGTGCAGCCAAGGACACGATGCGGATCGCCGGCTATCCCGAAACGCAAAGGAGCATTGTCGGAAGACGTCTGGATCCCGAGATGCTGCGTCTTAACAGCGAGGGCTTTTTGAACGGGCATACGCCTTTTTCCGCGCTGCTGGCCTTTGTTTCTTATTTCTGTGCCTATCTCTGCGGAGCCGAATACATCGTTTTATCGAACGAAGCCAGTGCGAATGCAGCCAGTATTCCCGGCACGGAGATCAATCATCAATATTCCAAAACCTCTGAATTCGAGAGGGCTTTTCAAAGCTACTGCAAAGACTATCTGCTGCCGGAAATTTATTATTTTTCCCTGCTCCGGCCTTTTGCGGAAATTGCGATTGCACGCTCTTTTGCCTCGTATCCTGAGTACCTGCCGTATTTCAGATCCTGTAATTTAGGTTCCAAGAAAAATATCTGGTGCAATCAATGTGCCAAATGCCTCTTCGTTTTTATTATTTTGTCCCCCTTCCTCCCGCAGGACGATGCGGCCGTGTATTTCGGACGCAATCTCTGGGAAGCGGAAGATCTGGAAGAGGATTTCCTGCGCTTGTCGGGAGCCGTGGAGGTCAAGCCGTTTGAATGTGTCGGCACCGTAGAAGAAGTGCAGTACGCCTTGTATCTGGAACTTTTGAGACGATTCAAAGAGATTTCTGAAGCGAAGGATCTGCCGTACCTTTTAAATCTTGCCTTTGAGCTGGCCCGTGCGGGACGGCTGCAGCATCTGAAATTTAATGAAAGCGAAGCAAAGCTCAGCTTCGATGCCGGCTATGATCCTTTAGTCACTTGGCATACAGAAGAAAGTCTGCCCGAATCGTTTAAACCTCTGGTGGCGGATATTGTGGCGGAAGGAGAACGCTATGCTTAAGGACTTTATTGACTATTTGAAAGAAAAGCACATCGTGCTCCTGGGCTTTGGCCGGGAGGGCCGCTCCTCTTTGGCTTTTATCAGACGGCATGAAGCGGCCATCAAGCCGGCTTCTGTCATTATTGCGGATAAAAACGACATTCCGGACGGAGACTATCCGCCTTATGTCCGCTTTTTTTGCGGCGAGGATTACACGGACGCTTTAAAAGAGGGGGATATTGCTTTGAAGTCTCCGGGTATTTCCTTCAAGAACTTCAGCATCCGAAAAGAAAACGGCAGAAATTTCCTGGCGGAATATCCGGGCTGTGAAATCAGCGGACAGAGCGATTTGTTTTTGCGTTTCGCGCCGGCACATATTATCGGCGTCAGCGGCACGAAGGGGAAAACAACGACGACAAGCTTCATTTATCTGATGCTTTGTGAAGCCTTCGGCAAAGAAAAGTGTTTCCTGCTCGGGAATATCGGCGTGCCGGTTTTGGACGCCGCAGAGGCCATGGATGAGAATAGCTATTGCGCGCTCGAACTCTCTTCGCATCAGCTTCAGTTCTGCACGGCCTCGCCGGAAACAGCGGTGCTGAGCAATTTTTATCCGGAACATTTGGATCATTACCGAAGCTACGCTGCCTATATTGACGCTAAGCTGAATATTCTGCGTTTCCAGGATAAGCAGGATACGGCGGTGTTATGCCGGCATGAAGAAGAATTGATGACGAAAGCTGCGCCCGGCGTTAAAGGCCGATTGCTGACGGTAAGCGACGGACGGAAAGATCAAAAGCATGCGGCCGATATTGTCTTAAAGGAAGAGGGCTGCTTCACGTTTAGAGGAAAAGATTATCAGCTGCCGGAGAATGATGCAATGCTCGGCCGCCATGTCAGCTTGGACGCGCTTCTGGCCCTGGCAGCGGCCTCTTCGCAGGCTGTCGATCCGGAAACGGCACTCCGGGGCATTGCGGCCTTCAGAGGCATTCGGCATCGCCTGGAGCCCTTAGGAAGCTTTGCCGGACGGCGCTTTTACAATGATTCGATTGCCACCATCCCGCAGGCCGCGCTTCTGGCGCTGGATGCCCTGAAAGAAAGGGGCAAGGTCACCACCCTGATTGCCGGCGGCATGGACAGGGGATTGGATTATGAGCCTTTTGCCGAGGCCTTATACCGCTATGATCTTCGGCATCTCATTGCCCTGCCGGATACCGGTTCTGAGCTGGCCCGGCTTTTGCGGGAAAAAAACAAAAAACGCAGCGCTTCTGAGCAGATTATTCCCTGCGAAGCCGATACAATGGAAGAAGCGGCAGATTTGGCCTATCAGCTGACGAAGGCAGGTGAAATTTGTCTTTTGTCTCCGGCCGCTTCGTCTTATAATCGTTATAAAAATTTCGAAGAGCGCGGGGATGCCTTCCGGCAGGCCGTGCAGAAACTGGAGGGACGCTATGGCGCTGCTCAGAGATAGAATAGAGGCCGGCCGGGCGGCAAAAGCGCAGGAAGCAGAAGAAAGCTTTTCCGCAGAAAAGCCGACCAGGGAAAAAATCCTTTTGCTGATAAATCCCAAGGCGGGGAGAGGCCGCGCGGTAGATATATTGGGCGACTATATCTCGATTTTAGCCGCTGACGGTTCGCCGGTGACCATTTATTTTACCCAAAGTGCAGAAGATCTGACCCGTTATGTGATGCAGGCCGGCGACTCTTATGACCGGGTAATCGCCGCCGGCGGCGACGGTACATTAAATGAATTGGTGACAGGCTATATCGATGGCGGCCTCAGTACGGAACTGGCGTATCTTCCGACCGGCACCACCTGTGATTTTGCGAGCACACTCGGTATCCCGTCGGATATCAGCGAAGCAGCCGAAACGGCCCGGAAGGGTGAATCTTCGCTTTTAGACGTCGGAGTCATAGATGAGCGCAAATATTTTGTCTACGTAGCCAGTTTCGGCGCCTTTGCCGAAACGTCCTATGACACGCCGACCGAGCTGAAAAATAATATCGGCAGGCTGGCCTACGTGGCCAATGCCCTGAAAAATCTCAATACCATCAAACCGATCGAAGTAAAGGTCAATACCCACGAAGCCATTTACGAAGGCCGATTCCTTATGGGAGCGGTCTGCAATTCCACGCAGATCGGCGGTATACTGAAATTTGATCCGGAGGATGTCGCCTTAGATGACGGGCTCTTTGAGCTCCTGCTGGTCCGTTACCCGGATGATGCCGGGGATATGAGCACGATTTTAACGGCTCTGCGCAATCAGGACTACAGTTCCGACGCTTTTATTTTTACCCGGGTCAGCCGGGCGGATTTTACCTTTAAAGAGGCGATTCCCTGGACCGTAGACGGTGAATTCGGCGGAGATTATGAAGCCTGTTCGATACATATAAAAGAAAAAGCTTGGAGGCTTACACATTGACAAAAGAAGAGGAGAACTACGACAGGACAAGAAATATTCTGTATTATACGGAGCCCGCGTCGGGGCAAGGCGAAAGTCTGCCGCTGGGCAGCGGATCCTTTCTTTGCCTGATTGACGGCGGTCCCGAAGAAGAAACGATCCGGCTTGAGCAGGAGGGCTTCTGCCCGGGCTATCCCGATTCGCATCGCAAAGAAGCGGATTATAAAGCTTTTTATGATAAAAAAGCCATGAATCAGCGGCGGGAAACTGCCGGCCGCCTCAGGGCAGACAGCGAGATATCGCCCGCGTTCAGCCGCCGGGCCGAAACGAATATGCCCGCGGCCCGTCCCGAATCTTTTCTCTCCCCAGGCTGCCTGAAGCTTCGTGTGGAACAAGCCGCGGGAAGTCATTTGGCGCTCTATGGCCGGAGCCTGGATTTGGAACGGGCTTTGCACCGTTCTAAATTCACCTTTGCCGGCGGGGACGGCGCGGCTTCTTTTCCTCTGCGGGAATATTCAAGAGAATGTTTTGCGTCTCTTCCGGATGATCTTTTAGCACTGCGCTGGGAGAGCAAGGACGGGGCTCCGATGAATGCGGCCGTATCCTTTGAGAGTGTTTTCCGTTTCGAAGCCTTGGAACAATCGTTTCACGAGGATTCGGCGATCTGCCTTTTTGCGGTAAAACCGCCGGATGCACTGCCGCTTTACAGCGAGGAAGCGCTCAAGGATTCCCGGGTCGGGCGTCTGCCTTCCGGAAAGTCAAAAGCTCTTTATCTTGCCGTTATGCTGAAGGCGGAAACGGACGCAAAAACAGCCAGTTTTGCCGGGGCGAAAAACGGCTTGGCCTTAAACGGCGTAAGGGCTTTTACGATGTATCTTCTGATGAACTCGGAAGCGACGGATGAGGCAGCGGAGCAGAAACTCCGGAATCGTCTCGCGGAGGTCGGCAAAAGCAGCTATGAAGCGCTCAGAGAGCGGCATATCCGTTTTTTTCGTGAACAATTCAATGCCTTTGATATCCGCCTGGATTCCGCACTCGGGGATCTCGCTGTATCCGAAACACTTGATACTAAAAAACGCCTGCAGCAGTTCCGGCATGCGGCGGTTTTCCGTGATGCGGAATTCTATGCGCTTCTGCTGCGCTATGCCCGTTATCTGCTCTTGATCTCTGAAACGAATGCGTCCGTTATGAATGTTTATGACAGCCTGAGCAGCGATGCGGTCCAAAGCCGCCGCGGACGTTTTTACCGCCTGGCGGATGACTTTTCTTTAGCCGCAGAAGCAGCCGCTGCGATGGGCCTGGCCCCTTTGTTTCAAAAGCAGCTCCGGAAGCTGGAGCCTTTTCTGCAGAACGGCGCGCGCACGGCAAAAGAAGTCTACGGCGTCCGCGGTGCGGTCTGCCACGGCCTTTCCGATCTTTGGGCCTATTCCGATCCTGCAGCGCCGCTCGGCGAAGAGAATACGGAAGGCTTGCTGCCGCTCGGCCTGCCTGCGTTATGCCGGTATATGGAGACGATTACGTCCTGTCTGCCGGACGAGGCTTCTTATGAAGAACGCAAGCTCCTCTTTCAATTTGCGCAGGAAAGCCTGCGCTTTTTGCTCGGCTATACGAAAAAAGATGCCGAAGGCTTTTATTTTGCAGGGGCCTGGCCCCGACGGAAAAGCATGCCCGGGAAAAGCACGTATCTTTCTTTTTCTGCAGAAGGACAGGGTGTTTTAAAAGCAATGATAAGGCTTTATAAAAGGACCGCTTCGGCTTTTTTAAAGGCGAATGATTTTCCGGATTTTTTCGATGCCGGCTTTTATGATGAGGTCTCGGCGCTTGAAAAGAAACTCAAGCCGCCTTATGCCTTTGAGCTGCTGAGGGAAGAAGAGGATGATGAAACGCTCTGCTCTTATATACGAGGGCTTTTGCTTTGGGGAGATGATGACGGCAAAAGACGCCGCCGGCTGCGCCGGGCCCTGCGCAAGGTCAAGGATGCCCGGGAAGAAAAACTTTTGCGCCGGGCTTTGCTTTATGCGGAAACGGGGCAGGGGGACAGGGCCCTTGATCTTATTAAACGTCAGGTAACGGCGCTCCCTTCCGGAGAGAGCGGCCCCGGCTTGGACGCAAATCTTCTGCTGCGCTGCGCCTTCACGGAGGCGGAGGGGAATATCGTACTGGGCTTGGCCTTGCTTTCTTTGTTCATTCAGGAAAGAGAGGGGGTCCTGAAGATTCTGCCGGCCCTGCCTTTGGATATCCGTTCAGGTTCAATTAAGGGCTTTTGTCTTTAAAACGGCATAAAAGCGGATCTTCAGTTCAGCATGAGAAAGCTGGAGTGCCTGAGACTTCATAATCCCTCTGCGGAAAAGCTCCGGCTTCATGTTCTGTACCGTCATAAGAAACGTTTATTTACCATTGAAGCGGAAGGTTCAAAGAACATTTATCCGCAGGATTTCGCCGCGTCCGAAGAATGAGCAAAAAAAATCAATTCCGGACGCGGAATTGACCTTTTTCACTACGCTTGAACGGCACGGTTCA
This sequence comes from uncultured Fastidiosipila sp., assembly GCA_938014865.1. GTDB lineage: Bacteria > Bacillota > Clostridia > Saccharofermentanales > Fastidiosipilaceae > JAAYZH01. The sequence continues at coordinate 8,294 of CALLQJ010000430.1, read as the reverse complement.
AGCTCTTTTTATATGGTGCCGGTGGTGGGACTTGAACCCACACACCTTGCGGTACACGATTTTGAGTCGCGCTCGTCTGCCATTCCGACACACCGGCAAGCACAATAACAGAAAATATAGTAATGAATTTTCCCGGAGCTGTCAACATAAAACCGCCCTGTGCCGTCATTTTAGGAAAATCTGCTGTCATCCGGCAGCAAGTACAGTAAGATGAAATTACTAAGTGTAAGTAAGAGGGCTTTTATGCGTAAATTGAATTTAATCGATAGTCCCGGGATTGACTTGGCCGTTTGCTATTATCCCGAACACTGGCCGCGCACTATGTGGCAGGAAGATTTACAGCGGATGAAAAAACTCGGTATCAGGACCGTGCGCGTCGCTGAATTTGCCTGGCAGATTTTTGAGCCGGAAGAAGGGGTTTATGATTTTTCTTTCTTCGATGCTTTTTTAGAACTTGCCCGGGAAGAAGAGATGCAGGTCATATTTTCTACGCCGACGGCGATCCCGCCGGTCTGGATGAGTGAGGCCTATCCGGAGATCTTGAACAGCCGAAAGGACGGCGTCCTTTACCGCCACGGCATGCGGCGGCACTATAATTACAATTCGCCGCTTCTGCGGAAAAAAGCGGCAGCCATCGTCCGGGAACTGGCCCGGCATTACGCACCGCATCCTGCCGTGATCGGCTGGCAGATCGACAATGAATTTAATTGTGAGCTGGATGAATTTTATTCGGAAAGCGATACGCTGGCCTTCCGGGATTTTCTGCAGGAAAAATACAAGAGCTTAGACGCTTTGAACAAAGCCTGGGGAACGGTGTTCTGGAATCAGACGTATACGGATTGGGAAGAGGTCTATGTACCGAGAACCGCCATCAAGGATACGACAAACCCGCATCAGCTTCTGGATTACAAGCGCTTCATCTCCGCTTCGGTCGTTTCCTACTGTAAACTGCAAAGCGATATCTTGAAAGAATATCTCAAAGAGGGGGATTTCATTACAACGAACGGCATGTTCAAAAGCATTGATTATCATGAGCTGAACGCAGAGTGCCTGGATTTTCTGAGCTACGACCTGTATCCGAATTTTGCCTTTGCCTTGGGCGAAGAACCGCTTAAGCCGGGCGCTTTGAATGACCGGCACTGGAGCAAAAATCTGACGGAAGTCCGCGCGGTCTCGCCGGCGTTCGGCATTATGGAAATGCAGTCCGGCGCGAACGGCTGGAGCAAAGACTATCTTGCGCCCGCGCCCAAACCCGGTCAGATTTCACTCTGGGCTTTTGCCGCTGTGCTGCACGGGGCCTGCTTTATCAGCTTCTTCCGCTGGCGGACGGCGCTTTTCGGGACGGAGATGTACTGGCACGGCATTTTGGATTACGACAATGCGGACAATCGCAAGTGCGAAGAGATTAAGGATTTTGCGCAGAAAATACAGCATCTGGAAGCCGTAAAAGACAGCGCCTATAAGGCCGCCTTCGCCTTAATTAAAGACTACGATAATGACTATGATCAGGATGCAGACGACTGGCATCGGACGATCGCACGTTCGAGCGAAGAGGCGATTTTTGCGGCCTCGGCCTCAGAACATGTGCCGATGGATATTGTCCGGATCGATCATACGGAAGACGCCCGGGAGCTTGAAGCGTATCCGCTTTTGATTTACCCGCATCCGGTCATTGCGGATCCGAAGACGGCGGATCTTCTGGCCGATTATGTCAAAAAAGGAGGTTCGCTTCTGATTGGCGCCCGCAGCGGACAGAAAGACAAGAACGGACACTGTGTGATGCAGAAAATGCCTGCTGTTTTCCGTGAACTCAGCCAAAGCGAAGTCGAGGAATTTACTTTTGTGGGGCCCGCGGATAAAAGCGTAAAAATGAGCTTCGCCGGCGAGACGACGGACAGCGGGTGCTTCAACGAGGTCCTGCGTCCGCTTTCTGAACGCAGCGAAATTACGGGACGCTACCTGGATAATTACTATAAAGGAGAGCCGGCCGCGATCGTAACGCCTTTCGGCAAAGGCCGCGTCATGCATTTCGGCGGCAGCTTCACCCGCGACAATACCAAGGCGTTTTTCCGCTATTTCGGCGCAGAAAAGTTTTTCTCCGAATGGCTGGAGGCGGGAGCAGCGCTCGAACTCGGAATGCGGGAAAATGAGGAGGGCACGTATATCTTTGCGCTGAATTACAGCGCCGGCGAAGAGACGATCGTACTTCATAAAAAGTGCCGGGAGCTTCTCAGCGGCAAAGAAGCAGCGGGCGAATTTGTCCTTCCGCCTTACGGCACGGCGGTCTTTGCCTTTGAAAGGACGAAAGCCTGCTGAAAAAGGCCTTCCGAAAACTGCTATAATGAGCTTCAAAACCAAACGCTGAGGCAGCCGCTTGTCCGACGCTGCCGCAGCTTGGATACGCTTCGTGTATGCATCGGCACAGGGCATATATAAGGAGAACGGAGGCAGAGCAGAACACTATGGATCCTTTATGCATTAACATGCTGTATATGAAATCTCAGCCGTCCGGGCAGGGAGTGGCTTCCGCGACCCGAGAGCAGATCCGCCTGCTGAAAGAAACGACTTCCGGCTCTTTTATAATCCGGGAAAATGCGAGAAAAGACGGCGACATTAATCACTACCATCAGATTGCCTTCGGCTTTTACCTGCGCCTTCTGGCCTCGCGTTTCAAAAAACAAAAGCCCGTCACCGTCATGCACATTCATTTCCTGCCGGATACCCTGGAAGGCAGCATCAAGCTGCCCCGGCCCTTCATGAAAATTTTCTGCAAATACGTCCTGGATTTTTACCGCCGCGCGGACCACGCCGTGGTCGTGAATCCTGTTTTCAAAAAAGCCCTGGCCGATTACGGCATGGACCCGGAGCGCATCCACTATATCCCGAATTATGTCTCAAAGGAGTACTTTTATCCGCAAAGTCCTGCAGAAAAGTCAGAAAGCCGGCGGAAGTACGGCTTCGGGGACGAAGATTTCATCGTCCTCGGGGTCGGTCAGGTGCAGAGCAGAAAAGGGGTGCTTGACTTTCTGGAAGCGGCAAAAGCCTGTCCGGAGATGAAATTCATCTGGGCGGGGGGCTTTTCTTTCGGAGCGATTACCGACGGCTACCGGGGCTTAAAAGAACGCGTGGAAAATCCTCCGGAAAATGTCGTTTTCCCCGGCATCGTGGAGCGTGAGGCCCTGAATGCAATTTACAATATGGCAGACGTGCTTTTTCTGCCGTCGTATAATGAGCTCTTTCCGATGTCCATTCTGGAGGCCTGCAATACCGGCCTGCCCCTGCTTCTGAGGGACCTGGACCTTTATGAAGACATCCTTTTTTCGGATTACCGGAAGGGGCATGCACTTGCTGATTTCATCCGGGAATTAAAAGCGTTAAAAAACGATGAGGCGCTCAGAAAAAAGGCCTCGCAGGATGCTTTTGAAATTTCACAGTATTATTCCAAAGAACATGTTTCCGAGATCTGGCAGCATTTCTACCGGGAGATTTATGCGCAAAGCAAAAAGTGAACGGCTTATTTATGAATTGCAAGACGGCAGGACGCTGCCGCTTGTACTTAAAAAGGCGAAAAGGAAAAGCCTTAAGCTCTCGCTTGACGCGAGAGGCCGGGCCGAAGTGACGATTCCTTTATCCTGCAGCAGGAAGGAAGCCCTGCGTTTTCTCCGGTCCAAGGAAAATTGGCTCTTGAAGCAGCTGCGGCAGTATGAACATGCCGTGCATCTGCCGCTTTTTTCACCTGAGGAAGAGCAGATCAGAAGACGGCTTTTAAAAGCGGAAGCCGAGGCCTTTTTTCGCGAAAAGACGCCGGCTTCCTGGCCGCGAAAGCCCGAGCGTATTCAGATCCGGGCTCAGAAAACACGCTGGGATTCCTGCTCGGGGCGCAATACCATCTCTTTAAATGTCTATCTTACGGCTCTCCCCGAAGAGCTCAGGCATTATGTCTTTTACCATGAAATGTGTCATCTCAAACACCCGAATCATCAAAAGGCTTTTTGGCAGACCCTTGAAAGCTTTTGTCCGGATTGCCGGGCTCTGCGCCGGGAACTCGCCCGTTACAGACTGCCGTTCTGAACAGCCTCTCCCGGGGACTGTGACGTTTATGAACGACAGCAAAGATCGCGGTAGTCACTTAAGGCGGAAGAAAAGGGAAGGCTTAAGACCTCATCGGGCGAGCGCCAAAAGATCTCCTCATCAGAATTAAAGGCACCTTTTCTTTGCACTTCAGCTTCATAAACCCGCATCTCCCAGATTAAATGGGAAAAAACATGTTTCTTAGACGCCAATTCTTCAAGCGATCGGAGAGCCAGGCCGGCATCGTCAAGCAGGATTTCAATTTCAGCGGGAGAGCGCCTGCCGTCCGCCAAGATAAATTCCCACAGCCCTGCCAGGAGTCCTTCCGGAGGTCTTTTCCGCACGGCAATATTGCCGTCTTCGTCGTGCAGAATTAATACCGTGTACTCCTCACTTGATTTTTTCGTTTTTTCAGCGGCCAGAGGATAAGAGAAGACCTCGCCTTCAAGATGTGCCGCACAGAACGTACGCAGCGGACAGTGCGGACAGTCCGCGGTTTTGGCCCGGCAGAGCAAAGCCCCGAGCTCAATCAAGGCTTCATTGAAAACGGCAGGAGAAAAATCCTCCGAAATCCCGGCCTCCCGCATGAGGGACATCAGATATTCCCGGCAGGCTTTTTGATCTTTGGCTCTTCCGGCCTGCCACGGCCGCGCAAGAAGGCGGGAAATCACCCGCAGCACATTGCCGTCCACCGCAGCTTCCGGCAGGCCGCAGGCTAAAGAAGCCACCGCTCCCGCGGTATAAGGCCCGATGCCCGGAAGTTTCAGGAGTTCCGCGTAAGAGCAGGGGAGTTCATCCTTGCCCTCCGCGCGTAATTGTTTCGCCGTCCGCAGGATATTCCGCGCCCTGCTGTAATAGCCGAGTCCCTCCCAGGCCTTGAGCACGGTATCTTCGTCGGCCTCTGCCAGATCCTTAAGCGAGCGTCATCCAATGTTCAAAATAGGGGATCACCGTTGCAACCTGCGTCTGCTGCAGCATGATCTCGGAAATCCAGACACGGTAAGGCGTCCTCTTGCTGCGCCAGGGAAGTGTCCTTTGCTTTTCATGAAACCAGGCCGCCAGACGTTTATATAAAATCTCTGCCGTAAAATTTTCCATGCGTCCTATTATACCCGTCCGGGGAAGAAACATGATAAAGTATTATAATTTAAGAAGAGCCAAAGGGAGGTATTTATGGATTTTGAAGGCCAAAGCCGTCATTTACTCATCAAACCCGCATCCAGTCTGTGCAATATGCGCTGCCGCTACTGTTTTTACGCCGATGTCGCAGCGCATCGTGAGGTGCCGTCTTTCGGGCTTATGAGCGAAGAAACCATGAAGATTCTGGTCGAAAAAAGTCTCGGCGACGCGGTGTCGTCCTGTACCTTTGCCTTTCAGGGCGGGGAGCCTACGGTGCGCGGTCTGGACTTTTTCAAAAGCTTCTGCCGCACGGTCAAAGAAAAAAACAGCCGGAATATCCCCGTGCATTATGCCATGCAGACCAACGGCTATGTCATCGATGACGAGTGGGCGGCCTTTTTCAAAGACGAAAATTTTCTTTTGGGCGTATCCCTTGACGGTACCGTCCGAACGCATAATCAAAACCGCCTCGACAGCCGGCATGAAGGCAGTTTCCGGCGGGTCTGGGAAAGCATAAAAATCTTAAAAAAGCACGAGGTGGATTTTAATATCCTCACGGTGGTCAGCAAGGATACGGCTTTGGCCATTGATAAGATCTATCGCTTCTACCGGGCCCGCGGCCTTCTGTACCAGCAGTATATTCCCTGCCTGGATCCTTTGGGTGAGGAAAGAGGCAAATATCCTTATTCTCTGACACCCGAAGTCTACGGGGACTTCCTGATCACGCTCTTTGATCTTTGGGCCGACGATATCCGGCACGGCCGCTTCATTTATATCCGCTTCTTTGAAAATCTGGTCGGCATGCTTAAAGGCTATCCGCCCGAGAGCTGCGGGAGGGCCGGTTTCTGTCAGCCGCAGATCGTGGTGGAAGCGGACGGCGGCGTCTATCCTTGTGATTTTTACGTTCTGGACGAATATAAGATCGGCAATATCCGGGAAGACAGCTTTTCGGACTTTGAGCGCCGGCGCAAGGAGAGCGGATTTGTCGATATCTCGCTTCCCGCGGCGCCGGAATGCAACGACTGTCCTTACTTCTTTTTGTGCCGGGGCGGCTGCCGGCGCGACCGGGAACCGGCGCAGGGCGACAGAATGTCGCTGAATTATTTCTGCCCGGCGTACAAGCGCTTCTTTGAACATGCTCTGCCCGTTCTGCAGGATATTGCCCGCCGGGTATAAAGGGCCTAAGCCGCAGGTTTCGATGCTTCTGCCATTAAGGCTATAATAATATTATCGAATAAAGGAGAATGGACCATGGGAATTATTTTATTTTTTCTGATCAGCTTTTTTGCCTCGACCGTAGGCGTGATTTCGGGTTTGGGAGGCGGCATCATTATCAAGCCGGTTTTGGATATGTCCGGCCTGGCCGGCGTTGCCGTGGCGTCTTTCATGTCAGGGGTGACGGTGCTTTCGATGACCACGATGAATCTTGTCCGGGGGCTGATGCATCCGAAGTCGATGTTAGTGGACCGGAAAAGGAGCCCTTTCCTGGCAATCGGTTCAATTGCGGGCGGCTTTCTGGGGAATTTTATCTATGAACAGTTTATGAAATCAGTAGGACCGGAAGGGCAGCATGTTGTAGGTGCGGTGCAGGCCGCTATTTTATTTTTGATTACCGCAGCGGTTATGCTTTATATGATCAAAAAAGATAAAATCAAAACGAAGAATATTCAAAATCTTTTCGTATCCCTGGCCGTAGGTTTAGCCCTCGGAATGATTTCGTCCTTCCTGGGCATCGGCGGCGGACCGATGAATCTGGTCGTTTTATACTATTTTTTCAGCATGAGCTCCAAAGTCGCCGCACAGAATTCACTTTTCATCATCTTCTGCTCACAGCTCGTTTCATTGATCAGCACCCTCGTCGGGCATACGGTTCCGAATGATCTGGTGCCCGCAAATCTTATCGTGATGATCATCGGCGGCATCGCCGGCGCGCTCCTGGGCGGCTACTTCAATAAGAAGATGGACGACAAGATGGTCGACAAGCTGCTTATGGGCGTCTTTACCCTGATTCTGATCATCAATATCTATAATTTCTTCAAATTCATCATCTGACCGCTTTCGCTGCCGCAGCAGATTGTTTTCACAGAAAAGCCCTCTTCCGTTTCCGAAGAGGGCTTTTGTCACTTTATTTATTCATTGACAAATCGAGGTGACATGTTGAATTCACCGCCGGAGTCTTGATATATTTTTAATGAGCTCAGGAAGCTCATGCGATAAATGTTGCCCGGCCTGATCTGTGAGGGGATAAGGATGTCTCAGGCCGGCATCCGATGACGAAAGTCGGCAGATGCACGGCCGGGCAATACGCGAGTAAGGCGAGGGAGGCCCCGAGCAGGAAAGAGAGGAAATTAAGAGGGGATTTCCGATCTTCCGGCCGGCAGAAGCGGACAGCTATCAAAAAGATTTCTTTTTTTGCCGCATGCCTCCCGCAGCCTTTATTTTTTTCAATCAAGGGCTTTTCTCGAATGCGTCATTGAACGTTCAAATGCTTTTCTCGAATTTGTAAATTTATATTGACAGGACGACAGGGCATGATATAATGTTTTTCGTGTTGCGCAAGACACGGTGGGATTAGCTCAGTTGGTTAGAGCGCCAGATTGTGGCTCTGGAGGCCGTGGGTTCGACTCCCATATCTCACCCCATTTAAGTTATTGAGTCTTGTCGCCGCCTTGCTGTATAATGGGGTGTAGCCAAGTGGTAAGGCACGGGACTTTGACTCCCGCATTCGCAGGTTCGATACCTGCCATCCCAGCCATGATTCGCTAGCTCAGTCGGCAGAGCACCTGACTTTTAATCAGGGGGCCGAGGGTTCGAATCCCTCGCGAGTCACCAAAATAAGCGGTCGAAAGACCCGGAGCCCCTTAACCGGGGCTTTTATTTTGTCTTCATTAAGCATCAAGTCTCCGTGTCTCCGGGCAGTAGGGCGGCGGCTTATTGCGTTATAATGAGACAAATAGCGACTTTAAGCATTTGATTTCTACTTTGAAGGAGCAGTCATGAATTACAGCGAGATCGCAGCAGCACCCGAACGCTACAATCACTTCATCATGCAGCACCCTTACGGCAGCTATTATCAAACGACTTATTATGCGGAAGCCGAGAAA
>CALLQJ010000429.1 GCA_938014865.1 uncultured Fastidiosipila sp. | reverse complement strand
AACGATACGGCATACGTGGCGAGGCCATAGTGCCGGAGGCCATCCCGGATCTCAAACCAGCGGATCGTTTCATCCCCGCGGTTGGAACAAAAAAGAAGGCTCATGGCATCGTCTGCCCGGATCGCGCCGCCCCAAGATTCGCCGGCCGCATCCTCTGCACGAAGGGGCCATGCATCTTTCAGCATGAAGCCATCGTCTTTCATTTTCATAGGGTAGAGCCTGCTGTCGAGTTCACTTAAGACATAGAGCATTCCCCGGGCCTCGTCTGCGACGGCGTGCCGGGGGCCGCTCCCGGGCGGGAAATTTACGATGTGCGCAAGTCTCAGGCTGTGCTCTGCGGGCCCTTTGCCGTCCTGCAGAAAATACTCGCAGAAACTGTCATTGCCGAGGTCAATTAAATAAAAGCGCAGCGTATCGGGGCTGCCTTCTTTCACATAAACCCAGTGGATATGGGCGCTGTCCTGCTGCGGCTCAGGCCCTCCGCCTTCATGCTTTACCGTGAAACGCGGCCGTTCTTCCGGCAGGCCGTCTTCATCGAGCTTAAAAATATCGGCCGCACCGCCTTTGTAATAAGCGATCAGCAGCCATTCACGGCTGATCGCCAGGTGGCAGGCGCCCGGTGAAGACTGCCTGCAGCGGCGCAGGAGCCGGAGCTGCTCATCTTCATAGCGGTAAACGTGTAAATACGCCCCCGCCCGGTCTGAGCTTGTCAAGGCATAAAGCAGCTGCCGTTCGCTGCAATAGGCTAAATAGCTTGCCCCGCTTTGCTCCGCTAAGACCTTTCGGGACATTCTGCCTCTTTCATCGAGCCGGAGAAGGCCGATGCTCTTTTCCCCGTAAGAACCTGTAAAAAAAGTTTTTGTTTCCATAAGCCACCTTTATTTCCGAATCTGGCAATGCCTGCAGAAGACCGAGTGTCTGCCGGCGATCGTTTTGCTTTCAAGAGCTCTTCCGCAGGAGGGACAAGGCACCCCTGCGCGTCCGTAGACCGATAATTTTTTCTGATAAGCGCCCTGATGGTCGAGGGCATTTCGATAATCCCGGAAGGTCGTTCCGCCGCAGGCGATGGCCTCGGTCAGTATCCGCCGGCATTCACGGAGAATCTTTTGGAGATCCTTTCGGCTGAGCCGCTTCATTCTGCTGTCGGGACGGATCCTTGCCGCATATAATATTTCATCTGTGTAAATATTGCCCAGTCCGGCGATAATGTGCTGATCGAGCAGGAAGCCCTTGACCGTGAGCTTGGGGTGCCGCTTTTTTTCGGCAAAGAGATAGTCGGCCGTAAGGGAATCCGATAAGGCATCCGGGCCTAATTTTGCCAGAGGCGGCACAAGGCTTCCGGGCGCTGCTTTATAAAGCGAAAGGCTGCCGAAGCGGCGGACATCGTTAAAGAGCAGGCTGCCGCTCGAAAAATGCCAGACGGCATGGGTATGTTTGTGCTGATAAAGTGCGTGCTCTTCAAGGACGGTTTCCGGAGGAAGATAAATGAGCTTGCCGCTCATGCCGAGATGAATGATTAAGTGCAGCTCAGGGCCGAAAAGAAAATCCAGATATTTTCCCTTGCGGCGGACGGCCGAAAGCACACAGCCTTCCGCATCGGAAGGCTGCAAGGGATCTTCTTCGGCTATGCCCAGATCAGATCTTCTCAGTTCAAAATGCTCAAGCACGGCGCCCTGCAAAACAGGCAGAAGATACTGTCTGATGGTTTCTACTTCAGCTAATTCCGGCATGCTTACATTTTAGCATAATCCGCTTATTTCACGGCTTGATCTGAATAAATTCTCGCTGCTGAAGAAGCGCTGCCCGCATCGGGTCAAAAGCCCGCATCCAAAAACCAGGAAGGGGTATCGGAAGGGGGTTCATCGGACGGCGGGCCCTCTTCGGGATCCGGCTCCAGCTCGGCGATGTATTCTTTCATCAGCTCGAGCGGACAGACGCCCAATCCGTCGCAGATGCTTAAGTATTTGCTCACGCTCACATAACTGTAGCCGCATTCAACCGCAGAAAGATAACTTTCGTTCATCTGCGAATGACAGGCCAAGTCTGCCTGCGTCATATCCTTTTCTTTTCGGTGCTTGCGAATAATTTTGCCTAAACGAGCGGCATCATCTTTGATTTCCATGAGGACCTCCTTCCTCTGCATGAATCCGAGCTTGCCGTATCCGATTCGATGCGAACAATAAAATCTGAAAAGCAGAAAAGAGGTCATTATGCGGCAGCTCCTCGGTCTCGCCCTAAACACCATCCCCCCGGCTCGTGATTAACTGAGCAAGCTACTGCTTTGAGAACAAGTATGCCATAAAGTAAATAAATGTCTAATGGATATAGACGTAAAAAAATAAAGTAATCTGCCTGTAAGATTGCTGTAATACAGAGCGGAAAATCAGGCGAAGATGCATAAAAATACTTTATTTCATTAATAATATACAGCTGCCGAAACCGCAGGCCGGGCTTTTGTTCCCGGGACATTTCCGCCTTTTCTCTCTGCCTGTTATGATAGGACTGATAAAGCCGAGACAACGCGAAGTGCCGGCGCGTCTTCGGATGCTCCGGATGAAAAGGATAAAATGCAGCAAGATTACACGAGATATCAGATCGTCTTGCCCGTGCTTATGGGTTTGGAAAGCGTATTGGGCGATGAACTTAAGGCACTGGGCTATCCCGAAGAAAAGATTATAAAAGAAAATGCCCTGGTCCGCCTGGACTGTGACGGCGACGCCGAAAAGGCAAAAAAAGCCCTGGCCCGCTGCAATGTGTTTTTGCGGACCGCGGAGCGGGTAGAAGTGGAAGTGGCCCGCTTCAAGGCAAGGGATTTTGATGAGCTTTTTTATGCCGTCCAGGCCGAACCCTGGGAAGCCTGGATTGAAAAAAGAGCCGCCTTTGCGATCAGCGGCTATTCACGAAAATCGAAACTCTACGCACCTTCCGCGATTCAGAGCACGATCAAGAAGGCCATTGTGCTGCGCCTGCAGAAGGCCTGGCATCTGCCGGAAAATCACAGGCTGGAAGAAGACCGGAGTTTTTCGGACCTTCGCATACACTATTCAATTATGAATGATGAAGTCAGCCTGCGCTTTGATACCTCAGGGACGGGGCTTCATAAAAGAGGCTACCGCAGAGCACACAATGCGGCTCCGATCAAGGAGACTCTGGCGGCGGGCATTATTTACCTGAGCCGCTGGGAAGCCTTCAGCGGGGACCTGCTTTATGATCCGGTCTGCGGTTCCGGGACCTTTCTGACCGAAGCCGCTCTGATGGCCGCTTCGGCCGCACCGGGCATGCGGCGGGGCTTCCGGGCCGAGCGCTGGGCTTTTGCCGGCGAAGAAATTTTCCGAAGGGCCCGGGAAGAAGCGCGTGATCTGGCCGATTTCAGCACGCCGGAAGAGATTTTTATTGCGGGCAGCGATAAAGACGGCAGAGCGCTCCGGCTGGCGGAAGAAAATGCCGAACGGGCAGGGGTAAGGGCTTTTGTTCATTTGGAAAAAGCCGATCTTTTTGCATTGGATGAAGCCGAACTGCGCCGGCGTTTTGAGGCCGAACGTATCCTTTTTACGGCCAATCCGCCTTACGGGGAACGCATGGCGGATGCCCGTGAAGCCGCCGATATCAACCGGGGACTGGCCCGGCTTGCCTTCTCGCAGCGTGCCGCTTATACCAAAAAGGGCTGCCGGCTGAGCGTCATTACGGCGGCGGATTTTGAAGCGGATACGGGGAGACGAGCAGATAAGCGCAGAAAACTATATAATGGAATGATAAAGTGTACCTTGTACCTGTATTTCAGAGAAATTCGCGGGAATCATAAGCGAAATAAGACAAAAGAAACAAAGAGCAAAGCGAAGAAGCCTGATAAACTGAATAGCTAAGCATTTATAAAAACTGTCAAGGAGGATCAAATGAAAGCACTGATACTGGCTGCCGGTTATGCGACCAGACTTTATCCGCTCACCAAGGATCGCCCCAAGGCGCTGCTGCCGCTCGGCGGGAAGGCGATCATCGAATTCATAATTGATGAAATTGTGACCTTGCCGGATGTCAATGAGATCATCGTGGTGTCCAATCACCGTTTTGTTGAGCATTTTAATGCCTGGGAGAAAAAAACGGCCTCGCAGTATGAACTGCCGATTACCATTGTCGATGATTTCACCACCAGTGATGCCGATAAACTGGGTGCGGTCGGCGATATCAATTTCGTGATCGAGCGTCTGGAGATCGACGAGGACCTTCTGGTCATTGCCGGCGACAACCTCTTTACCTATGCACTCATTGATCCCTGGCGGGTTTTCCGCGAGTTCTACCAGGACATGATCCTGGCGCAGGAAATTGACGAGATCGAAGACCTCAAACGCTTTGCCGTTGCCGAGATTGATGAAGACGATCTGGTGATTGATCTGGAAGAAAAGCCCGAGGAACCGAAATCCGATCTGGCCGTTTATGCGACTTATTTCTACCGCCGCGATACCCTGCCTTTAATCAAAACGTATCTTGATCAGGGCGGCAATCCGGACTCTCCGGGGAATTTCCCGGCCTGGCTTTATAAGCGCAAACCGCTCCGGCTCTATAAGTTCACGGGCAAGTGCTTTGATATCGGGACGCCGGAATCCTATGCCGAAGTGGATGCCTTCGTGAAGCGCAACTACCGCTGAGCATATTTTTTTATTGCCGTGCAAAAGCTGCAGCGTTATGATAGGAAAAGAAATTTTTTACGGGAGTAGCAGATGACGAAAAACGACAATAATGTATTTGTATTCGACCACCCCCTGATTCAGCATAAAATTACTTTGATGCGGGATAAAAATACGACCACCAAGGCGTTCCGCGAACTGGTCAATGAAGTGTCTTTGCTGATGGGGTATGAGGTAACACGGGATCTTCCGCTTATGGATGTGGAAGTAGAGACCCCGCTGGCTACGGCTAAATGCAAAAAACTGCACGGCAAGAAACTGGCCTTGGTTCCGATCCTGAGAGCGGGACTGGGCATGGTGGACGGCATGCTGAGCCTGATCCCGTCGGCTAAAGTCGGCCATATCGGCTTGTACCGGGATCCGGAGACCATGCAGCCGGTGGAATATTACTGCAAGCTGCCGGAGGACTGTTCGTCGCGTGACGTGATTGTGCTCGATCCGATGCTGGCGACGGGCGGCAGTGCGGTTGCGGCCATTGATTTTCTGAAGAAAAGAGGCGTGCACAATATTCGCTTCATGTGCCTGATTGCGGCCCCGGAAGGGATTGCGGAGCTGCAGAAACACCATCCGGATGTGCCGATTTACTGTGCCTGCGAAGATGAAAGTCTCAATGAGCATGCGTATATCGTGCCGGGTCTGGGCGATGCGGGCGACCGGCTTTTCGGAACAAAATAAGCAAAAACAGGAAACTTCTTATTATGAAGCAGAATAAGAAGTAATTAAAAAGAATCTGATTTTAAAGCAGAAGAGGTGAATCTGATGATTCGCCTCTTTTTTTCGAAAAATTGATAAATTTTGACTTTTCTTTGAACAAACGCATAACAGCTTTCTACTTTATCACCATAGAATTGTATGATTTTCGTTTGAATTAGCCATAAAACAGGCGTAAAATCAAAATAAAGCGTTGAAAAATACGCTTATAAGATTTGAGGAGGTCAGTGAAGTATGAATGGTTTACAAGACTTCTTCAGCGCTTTCGCCCGGGAGTTTATCGACAAAATCAAGATCGGCGGCCGAGATATTTCTGCGAATATCGAGGAGCTTCTCGATTTTTCGGCGGTCTTTACCTGGGACCTCGGATTTGTGCAGATCCCCGTTACCAAGGCGATGCTGAACTTGTTTTTGACGGTGCTGATTATTCCGTTTTTCTGCTGCTTTCTGAGCCGCAGGCGGGAGGTCAAAGCCGGAAAGTTTCAGTCGGTGATAGAAACCTTGCTGGGGCTGCTGAATAAACTTTGCGAGAATTCCGGACTGGATGAAGAGCAGACCCGGAAGTTTGCACCCTTTGCCGGGGCGGTTTTCATGTACATCTTGGTATCGAATCTGCTGAGTGTTTTTTCGCTGGAAGCAGCGGCTGTCAACCCGGCATTCCCGATTGCCCTGGCGCTTTTTGACATTATCTGCGTCATTGTCTGGGGCATTTACCTGAGCGGATTTACAGGCTTCCTGCGTTCCTTGATTGCGCCTAAGGCCTTTATGCTTCCGTTCAATCTGCTCGATTATGTCATCAAGCCGATTTCGCTGGCCTTCCGTTTATTCGGCAATATCTTCGGCGCAAGCATTCTGATTGCTTTCCTGCGCGCCGTTATCCCGCTCTTCCTGCCGCAGGTTTTAGGGCTTTGGTTTGAAGTCGGTGACGGGATCATCCAGGCGCTTGTCTTCACCTATCTGACGATTAATTATGTCGGCGAGATTGTTGAGCGCGGACGTAAAAAAAGCCCGGCGGAAAAAGGCAAGGAAGCGGCGGAGGCCGCTGCCTGATGCAAAACAGTCCGTCTGATTTAAGACAAAACGCTTTTCATAAGTGTTCAGGCATCTTAAGTACGCAATATTCAAGAAGAAATATTTAAGGAGGAATTAGTGATGGATAAAGGAATGATTGCTCTCGGAGCAGGTTTGGCCATTGCCGTTGCGGCAGGTCTTGCAGCATTGGCGATCGGCACGGCCAGCGGTAAAGCATTTGAATCTATGGCAAAACAGCCGGAAGTCAGCGGAAAAATCCAAGGCCTTCTGCTGGTGGCTATCGTCTTCATCGAAGCTTGTGCTATTTATGCGCTTGTTGTATCTCTCTTGCTGCTCTTTGTCTTTTGAGGAGGTTGAGTGATGCCGTATTTTTTGATAAGTGCCGCAGTCGATATGTTTTCACCGGAAAATCTGGCCGGCTATGCCGCGACGGCCGTCGTGGCGATCATCGGTTTTCTGATCACCTGGTTTTTGCTGAAGAAAATTCTTTATAAGCCGATGATGAAGGTCAGTGATGCCCGCAAAGAGGCGGTCAGTTCGGGGCTGCGCAGCAACGAAGAAGAAAAAGAACGCCTTGAAAAGGCTAAGAGCGCCCTTGAGACCGATCAGGAAGAGGCGCTGAAAAAGCAGCAGGAGCAGGCGGAGGATGCGCGCAAGACGCTCGCTCTTGAACGCGAGTCCTTGCTGCATGATGCGCACCGCAAGGCAGATTCTATTGTTGCCAATGCGCAGAAGAATGCGGATCAGCTGCTGCGTGAACAAGAGGAACGTTACCGCAGCGATGTGATCGATATGTCCCTTAAAGTGCTGGCGGCTGTACTGCATGAAAAAGGCAATACGGAAGACAGCCGGGAAGAGATCACGGCTATGGTGGACACCATGCTGAAGAAGGAGTGATGGCAGTGGCTTTGATACGATTAGTCAGTGCCGAGACACCGGACAGCGATACGATCCGTGAAATCCTCGAACCGCTCTGTCATGACGGCGACGACAATAAGGTCATTCTTGAAGAAGATCCTGCCTTGCTCGGCGGTTATATTCTTTATTTCGACAATAAGAGAATTGACCGCAGCCTGCGCCATCGTCTGGAACTTGCCGAACGCCGGCTCAAAGCCGGCATCAGTCCCGAAAATCTTCCGAGTGAAGA
>CALLQJ010000428.1 GCA_938014865.1 uncultured Fastidiosipila sp. | reverse complement strand
GGACTCAAGCAAGTGCCGGTCATCGCCTTGTCGGTCACCGGCATTGAGACGAATCCGGGAATGCGGGTCAGTCCCGCCATGGCCCACCATGCCATTCAGTCCATTGTGCTCGGCGACCTGCTGGTGACCTGTCTGCTGCGCGTAAGACCTTATGAACTTCAGCCGGGGGCAGCAAATAAGCTTTACAATCTCTGGCTGGATCGCTGTACGGCATTTATCGGCGGCGAAAGCAAAGAGTACGGCTTTAATGATCTGGTGGACGGTATTGTCTATGACTTTGACCATTTCCCGATGCAGGATATTCCCCGGAAACCCCGGGTGGGCCTGGTCGGTGAAATCCTGGTTAAGTTCCAGCCTGATGCGAATAACAATGCCTTGTCGGTGATTGAAGAAGAAGGCTGTGAGGCGGTCCTGCCCGGACTGACGGATTTCTTCTTATACTGCTTCCTGAACTCTTCGTTCAAGGCGGAGCAGCTCGGCAACAGCAAGCTCTTTGCCTTCGGCGGCAGGCTCGGTATCTCTTACCTGGAGCAGTACCGCAAACGCATCAAAAAGCGTCTGGCGGAAACCGGGAAATTCCCCGTGCCCGTCGAGATTTATCAGCTTGCCGACTATGCGCAGGAAGTGCTGTCCTTAGGCAACGCGACGGGCGAAGGCTGGTTCCTGACGGCGGAGATGTTAGAGCTCATTAAATCGGGAACGCCGAACATTATCATGGCGCAGCCCTTTGCCTGCCTGCCGAATCATGTGACCGGCAAAGGCATGGTCAAGGCGATCCGGACGCTTTATCCCGAAGCTAACATTGTGCCGATCGACTACGATCCCGGTGCCAGTGAGGTCAATCAGCTCAACCGCATTAAGCTGATGATTTCCACGGCGGTATTAAAAAATGACAATCCTGAGGACAACCTTACGGAACGTGATCGTGAAATTATGGCCGAGGCTCTGCAGGCGCAGCGCAAAACGGCCGTAAAAGACGGGGCCAGAGCCGAACAGTAATTAAAGAAGCAAAAAGCGGTCTGCCGGCATGCTGAAGCATGAGCGGCAGGCCCTTTTTTTATATGAGTAGATGCAGACGGATTATGGACAATAAGAAAAGAAAGTTTTCGGATACAATTGCAGAGCTCGGAAATTACGGCACTTCTGCCTTGCTCTCGGCCTCGCCCGGCATGCGCATTATTAAAACGCTTATTGCTGTTTTTTTGTGTTTGATGATTGATGCTGGCCGTTCGGCGCTCTATCCGTACAATGCTGCAATTGCGGCAATTGTCTGTCTGCAGCCGACCCCGGAGTCGACGCGGCGCACGGCGCTGAATAGGGCGCTCGGCAGCTTGCTGGCGGGGCTTTATGCTTATCTTTTTATACGCCTCTTTGCGGATAAAGCGGCCTTGGATCCGGAGGGAGTTTTTTACCTTTTTCTGGTCTCCCTGGGGCTTCTGCCGCTGATGCTTTTGATTCTGCGCCTGGGCCTGAAAAACGGTTTTACGATTTCCGCCATTGTTTATCTTATGATCTGCATCGGCTCGGGGCGGCAGGAACCTCTGCGGTATACCTTATACAGAGTGACGGATACCCTGATCGGTATCGCCGCTGCCCTTTTTGTAAACTGGCTGCCGTTCCTGAACCGCTGGGGAAAGTCACTGGATGAAGTGAAAGACCGGGCCGGGGAGGACAAGCGGAAAGCAGCCGAAAAACTCGGCGGCATCTTCCGCCGGGATCACTGAGGACAAAGAGCATTTGCCAAAAGAGATGTACAATACATAAAGCGGATGCAAAATACAGGACAAAGGAGAATGCAATATGCAGGAACACGTGATACACGGATTTCGTTTGATGAAAAAAGAAGCGGTCGAAGAACTGCGTTCCGTACTCTATCTTTTCGCGCATGAAAAGTCGGGGGCGGAGCTTTTATACATAGAAAATGACGATGACAATAAGGTTTTCGGGGCGGCGTTCCGCACCCCGCCGCCGGATGAGACGGGGGTTGCGCATATTCTGGAGCACTGTGTCTTATCCGGTTCGGAAAAATACAGAACCAAAGAACCCTTCATGGACCTTTTAAAATCCAGTCTGGCGACCTTTTTAAACGCCATGACCTTCCCGGATAAAACCATTTATCCCGTTGCGTCGCGGAATGATCAGGATTTTATGAACCTTACGGATGTCTACCTTGATGCGGTCTTTCATCCGCTTATTGCCGAAGACGAGCGCATCTTCCGGCAGGAAGGCTGGCGGCTTGAGCTGGAGGACAAAGACAGCCCGCTTCGTCTGAGCGGCGTCGTTTATAACGAGATGCGGGGCGCTTATTCCTCGCCTTACCAGGTCCTATATACCGAAGTGATGAAAAATCTCTTGCCCGATACGGCGTATGCCGCCAATTCGGGCGGAGAGCCTTATCACATTCCCGAACTGAGCTATGAGGATTTTAAGGCCTTTTACAAAAAGTATTATCACCCCTCCAATGCACGCCTCTTCCTTTACGGCAAGATGGATATTGCGAAGATGCTCCGGCATATTGACGGGGAATACCTGTCGAAATTCACGGCGCAGCACATTGATTCGGACCCGGGCATGCAGGCGCCTTTCAAAGAGAAGAAATGCGTCCGGGCCCGTTACTCGCTGGCCGCAGGCGAGGAGACGAAGGACAAGAATTATCTGGCCTGGGCGATTACGAGCGGCCGCTTTGATTCGGTGAAAGAAAATTTCATGCTGGAGATTCTGGCGAATATGCTTTTTTCCGCACAGTCCGCGCCGGTCCGCAATGCTCTGATTGACGCCGGGCTTTGCCGGGATGTGGAGACGGAGAAACTCTTTTATCAGCAAAGCAGCCTGGCCGTGCTTTTGTTAAATGCAAAAGATGGGGAGAGTGCGCGCTGTTTTGAACTCATTGAGGAGGTTCTGGAAAAAGAAACGGAAAAGGGGCTGGACCGCGAACAGCTGGAGGCCGCTTTGAACCGCACGGAATATGCTTTGCGGGAAGGCAGCGGCTACACGACCCTGGGTATTTTGTATTTCATTAAATCTCTCGATTCCTGGCTTTACGGCGGGGACCCTGCCGAGCCGCTGCGTTATGCGGATGTCCTCAAAGAATTGCGCGAGGAGCTGGACAGTGACATTTGGGAGCAGTTTGTGCGTGAAAAATTCCTGAATAATCCGCATAAGCTTCTTTTGGAGCTTAGCCCCGAGGCCGGCCTGAATGAGAGAAAAGACAAGGCCGCGGAGGAGAAACTGGCCGAAAAAAAGGCCGCGATGCCGGATGAGGAGATCGACGCTTTAATCGAAAAAACAAAAGCCCTCAGCGCCTGGCAGCTGGCGGATGACAGCCCGGAAGCGAAAGCGACGATTCCCAAGCTGAAGCTTCAGGATATTAAAACCGAGCTTCCCGATCCGCCTTGCGAAGTCTCTGAAGCGGGGAAGGACGTTGTTTTGGAACACCCCCTGTTTACAAACGGCATTAATTATCTTTACATGAGCTTTCCGCTTGAGCATATCGAAGATGATGAGCTCTTCACGCTTTCCCTTCTGCGTCTTTTAATGGGCTCGATCGATACGAAAAAGCGCGATTACAAGGCGCTGGATACGGCGCTTTACCTGAGCACGGGCGGCCTGCATTTCGGAACGGATCTGCTGCGGGAAGCGAAGAGCAAGAAGGATATTTTCCGCATGGCGGTAAGTCTCAAAACCCTGGATCCTGCGGGCGAAAACTGGCCGGCGCTCTTGTCCGAGGTCTTAAATGAAAGCATTTTCACGAATGACAAGCGGCTGAAGGATCTGCTCGAAGCGGAAGCGCTGTCGACAGAACAAAGCATTCTGAATGACGGCAACAGCTACGGCAGAGTAAGGCTTCAGGCGGCCTACAATACAAGGGCGCGTATCCGTGAGGAGACGGAGGGGATCAGCTATTACCTGAAGCTCAAGGCGCTTCTGGAGAATTTTGAAGAGGAGAAGGAAGGACTTAAAAAAGATCTGGAGGCGCTGAGACGGAAAGTATTCAGCCGCGGAAACGTTATCCTTTCCCTGACCGGCGACGAGAAAGATATGCCGGCTTTCCGCAAGGCGGCCCTGTCTTGTCTTCAGACCCTTCCGGAAGCGGAGAAAAAAGCCTGCGAACGAAAAGCGGCGGCAGAGCCCCTGCGTGAAGGCATCAAGATCTCCTCGAATGTTCAGTATGTCAACATGGGCTACGACTATGAGAAGGAAGATGTCGAATACAAAGGGGATATGACGGTCCTGGCCTCGTACCTGGCCCGTACGTATCTGCACAACCGGGTCCGGGCCAAGGGCGGTGCCTACGGTGCCGGCTTAGTCATCGGCACACAAGGTGAGATCTCCTTCTTGTCCTACCGGGATCCGCAGCTTTCCGAAACCCTTGAGACCTTCCGGAATACGGCGAAGTGGCTCCGGGAAACGACGCTCAGCGAGGCAGAGATCGAGGAGCTTATTATCGGATCGCTGAATCGTTTTGATCCGCCGCTGAGTCCGCGCAAAAAGGGGCTGCTGGCCTATGTGCGCTATCTGAGCGGCAAGAGCGCGGAAGACGCGGAAAAACACCTTGAAGAAGCACTTCATACGAGTGAAGCAAGCCTTAAACGCTATGCCGGACTGCTGGAAAAGGCCGCGGCGGCAGAGCATTACTGCGTCGTCGGCAATGCGGCGGTACTGGAAAAAAACAAAGCACTTTTTGACCGCTTAATTAAAATCTGACGTCCTGCTGTTTTTTCGGCAAAAGCCCTCACGGGCCGCAATAATTTCTAAGACGGGAGGCTTACTGTTTCGGAAGTTTCAGGGGCCTCCTGAATACGTCTTCGGCAGCTTTTCGCACATTGCCGCTCAAGAGGGCGTGGCGTTCTTCATCCGGTTCAATGTACCACTCCCGGGTAAAGACATTGCCTTCCAGGCGGAAGTTGATGACGACCGGTTCCTGCCTTAAGAAGCTTTCGTAGTCAGAAAAATGATCTTCAATATAGTAAAGGAGGGTACTTTCAGGATCTTTGGAGACCCGGACCACATCGGGGTCGCTCATGTCAATGAGGCCGCTTTCCGCTTCGGCCCGGACTTTTTTCAGCATGGCTTCGGCGTCCGCCACGGTCAGTTCATAGCGCAGCGTACAGTAGTCGTCGGCTAAGGTCGACTGGGAGACCAGTTCGGCCACAAGTTCGTCCTGCAGCTTATCGGCCAGGCTCGTAAGCGCACTTTCATCCTGAGCAATCTCGCTGAAGTACTCATACCAGGCATCTTGTTCCGAGGGGAGTATATGGCGTACGGCATCGTTGTAGCGGCCGTCCTGCAGCGCACTCAGGTAATCATTAAAGACCTCATCGGGCGAGGGGGTGTGGAAAAAGGAGCGCAGGAGCAAGACGATGGCCAGAAGCAAAATAAGGATGATAATAATGAGAGCTGCGTAGATTTTTCGGATGCGCAGGCGGTTAAGAAGATTGTTGAAACGCATCGTTGCCTCCTCTTTCGGTAAATTCTTAGAAAAGTTTAGCATGAGCCCGCGCTTTAAACAAACAAAAGAGCTGCGGCAAAGCTGAGAGGAGCCGGGGCCTCGGCGGCTTTGGGTCCGGGGTGTTTTCCTGTGTTAAAATTAAAAAGAATAAAGCTCGGAATATGAGCGTTTGCGGGCTTTTTAATCCCATTTACAGGAAAAAAAGAAATATTAAAGATTTAGCGGGCCGGAAACAGCCCGCTTTTTTCGTTTTATTGGAAATGAAATGATCCTTGTGTACGCCCTCCCGGCTTGCGCCTTAATAGGGGACGGGTACCAAGGACCTTTTCATTATTATTATACAAAAACAAGACAAAAATTCAAAGACATTGGGCCATGAAGAACCGCTCCGGATCGGCCTTTTCATGGCCAAAATAAGGGAGAAACTGAACATGACATTTAACGAAGTAAAGTTTTTGAAGCGCTTCAAGGAAGAACTTGCGGCACACTACAATAAGCATCATGAAGTGCAAGGCACAAAGAGCAAGCCGCGCAAGAAAAGCGGCTGAGGAGATGCAGGCGGCTCCAACAGCCGAGAAGGCGCCCGAGCCCTTATACACGATCGCGTTTAAAGCGACGGGCACCCGCCTGGTTTTCCTGATAGCAGCGGCGGAAAAAAGAATGATTTAATGCCGGCTTTAATGCCGCCTGACTCCAAAATAGCGAAATTGACAAAATAGATGAAACGGCTAAAAGCCCTAAAATAGGGCATTACATCGCTTAATTCCACATGAGACAAAACAGCCTATTATGTTAAAATAATAAAAAAAAGCAGGTCACTTTTATGCCCGATTATTATCTTCGAGATCTTATACTGCAAGACGCTTCTTATCTGCGTGAGAAGATGGGCGACAATCTGCCGCCCGCTGCCCGGAACGCAAGAGGCAAGGTCACCTTGAAGGCCTTGCGGAATTATCTGCGCAATCTGAAAGCTTCCCCTTTATTTGCCGCTTTTGTCTGGAAAAAAGAGACGGAACTTGTCCCGGACGAGGATCCGGAAGCTTCTGCCGCAAAGATGACGCCGGAAGAGGAAGAAGAAATTCTGGCGCTTGTTTTCATGAGTCAGAACAGTCTGCGCAGCGGCTTCTGGCAGATCGAATTTTTCCTGGATCCGGAATCGGCTATGCGGAAAAGGCGTACGACTTTCTGTATGACATCGTCAAAAATCGCTTATTGCTGCCGTTGAGGCCTTGCCTTTCCCGCTGAATTACGAGCGCTATCCTCAAGGCAGCACACTGCGGGACCGCGAAGAGCGCTGGGTCAGGCTTTATACCTTAAACAAAACCTCCAAGTGGCCCTATACCCGGGTTTTTGTCCCGACGCCGGAAGGGCTCTGGGCCGTCTACGGAAATGAAGAGTATATTACCGGTCTTGACTGGCTGGATTACGAAGCGCCGGTCGAGGATATTCAGCTTAAGGAATTATGCATGGCGGACGGTTATGCCGATGCCTACGGGGTCTTAAAAGACCGTACCGCGTGTGAGGCCATTAAGACGCCGCCGGAAAATCGTCATGTGCCGGAGCCTTTGCGTGAAGCGGCCCGTCAGCTTGCGGCCTATGCAAAAGGCGAGCGGAAACGATTTGAGCTGCCGCTTCTGCTGACGGAAGGCACGCGTTTTCAGCGCCGGGTCTGGCAGGAGATTTCCGAGATTCCCTATGGTTCGGTCCGCAGCTATGAAGACATCGGCATCCGTCTGGC
Organism: uncultured Fastidiosipila sp.; assembly: GCA_938014865.1. Taxonomy (GTDB): domain Bacteria; phylum Bacillota; class Clostridia; order Saccharofermentanales; family Fastidiosipilaceae; genus JAAYZH01. Next base: position 382 of record CALLQJ010000428.1, on the reverse strand, counting down.
CGACGGCGATGTGGAAGCGGGGCGCAATATGACCCGGGCAGTCGGTTCGGCCTGTGCGGCCAATCCGCTGGCGGTCTTTATCCCTTGTCATCGGGTGATCGCCAAAGACGGCAAGCTGCAGGGCTATGCCTTCGGCGTTGAGCGCAAAAACTGGCTTTTATCCCTGGAGGTTCTGGGGGCCAAAGAATAAGAACAGCCCGGAAAAAGCTGAAGAAAGCCTTTCCCGGGCCGTTATCCGTTTTTGCTTCTGCTGCTTGGCTGCGTCTTAATCGCTCATCAGCGCTTCGTAGACGTGATCGCGGATGACGGGGTGCACATGATCATTAATCTGCTGATCATTTAAAATCTGCTGGGTATAGGTGATGCTCAGCTTATTTTTTCG
>CALLQJ010000427.1 GCA_938014865.1 uncultured Fastidiosipila sp. | reverse complement strand
AGACGGCAAGAAGAAGGTATCTGAGCGCAAGCTTTTCCCCGGATATGTCTTAATCAAAATGGTACTCAATGACAATATCTGGTACGTCGTCCGGAACACCCGCGGCGTGACCGGTTTTGTCGGCCCGAATTCCAAACCTGTTCCTCTGCGCGACGAAGAACTCGCCATGATGGGCGTGGAAACCGATTGGGTGCCGGATGTTGACTACGAAGTCGGAGACTCCGTTAAAATCATTAACGGCCCTCTGGAAAGCTTTGTGGGCAGCGTCGAAGAAATTAATTTTGAAAAGAAAAAAGTACGCCTGATGGTGTCGATGTTCGGCCGTGAAACACCGGTGGAACTTGACTTCACGCTGGTTATGCAAATATAAACGACAAAGATAAAAGCAAAAAATACACTTTTGTGAGTCTCACGGAGAGACACAATAAAATGACTTGTACATTCGCGGGCTCCTTCTGAAGGCGCCTCCGAATTGAGTATAAGCGCGGCATAAGCCGCAAAAGAATTTTGGGAGGTGGCTATAATGGCCAAAAAAATTATCGGGTATGTTAAATTACAGATCCCCGCAGGTAAAGCAACGCCAGCGCCGCCGGTAGGACCAGTTCTGGGTCAGCACGGAATTTCGATTCCGCAGTTTGTAAAAGAGTTTAATGCCAAAACGGCGGATGACGCCGGGATGATTATTCCGGTGGTCATTACGGTCTATGCAGACCATTCCTACTCTTTTATTACCAAGACGCCTCCGGCACCTGTTCTTTTGAAGAAAGCTTGCAAGATCGATAAAGGATCCGGCGAGTCAAAGGGGAACAAGGTGGCGCACGTTCCGCTTTCCGAAGTCAGGAAGATTGCTGAAATCAAGATGAAAGATACGAACGCATCCAGCATCGAGTCCTGCATGGAAATGGTTGCGGGCACTGCACGCAGCATGGGCATCGTCGTTGACGATGATGAGAACTGAGGAGGAGACTATGGCTGGTAAAAGAGGTAAAAGATATCAGGATGCAGCGAAGCTTCTGACCAAGCCTTCTTACGGGGCTGAAGAGGCGATTTCCCTGGTGAAGAAGACGGCAACCGCCAAATTCGACGAGACCGTTGAACTTCACGTTCGTCTCGGTGTTGACTCCCGTCATGCGGATCAGCAGGTAAGAGGCACGGTGGTTCTGCCGCACGGTACCGGCAAGAGCGTGACGATTCTTGTCTTTGCTCAGGGCCAGGAAGCGGATCAGGCGAAAGAAGCGGGTGCCGATTATGTCGGCGGCGCGGAACTTGCCGAAAAGATCCAAAATGAGAACTGGCTTGACTTTGATGTGGTCGTCGCAACGCCGAACATGATGAGTGTCGTCGGCCGGCTCGGCCGTATTTTAGGGCCTAAGGGCCTGATGCCGAACCCGAAGGCGGGCACGGTGACGATGGATGTCGCTCAGGCCGTTAATGATCTTAAAGCCGGTAAGGTGGAATATCGTCTGGATAAATCCAACATTATCCACTGTGCCATCGGCAAAGCATCGTTTACGGAAGAGCAGCTGCTGGAAAACTACGAAGTCTTGATGGGCGCGATTCTGCGCGACAGACCGGCATCGGCCAAAGGGCAGTACGTCAGAAATGCAACCCTGACGACGTCCATGGGGCCTGCCATCCGTCTGCATCAGACGAAGTAAATCACAGAATACAGCGTCCGCTCGGAAAAGCGGCGTGAAAACGAGCCGCAGCCCGTGCTGCGGCAGAATAACTTGACAAGTTCCGCTTCGGCGGATATCATTCAAAAAGTGCCTGAGACAGCAAGAGCGAGAGCGTAACATTCCGGTTCGGAATTCTTGCCGAGGAACGAAGTGAAATAGTCCCTTCGGGGATTTTATGGAAATTTCTGTCCCTTATGTCTTCAGGCATAAGGGATTTTTTTATGAAGGAGGGTAAGACATGGCCAATGAAAATATTTTAGAGGCCAAGAAGCAGGTTGTTGCTGAGCTGACGGAAGAATTTAAGTCTGCACAGACGCTGGTTCTTGCTGAGTACCTTGGACTTACCGTGGCAGAAGATACCGATTTGCGTAATCGTCTGCGCGAAGCCGGCGTGCAATATAAAGTTGTGAAAAACACCATGGGTGTGCGAGCGGCGCGTGAAGCAGGGTACGAAGAGCTGGCGGATCTTTTTAAAGGTCCGACGGCGGTTGCTTACAGTACGGACGATGTGGTGGCTCCGGCAAAGATCCTGAAGAATTTCTCCAAAGAACATGAGGTTTTTCAGATCAAAGGCGGTGCCAGTGACGGCAAAGTCGTCAGCATGGACGTGCTTGAGGCTTTGGCGGCAATTCCGGATCTCCCGGTTTTGTACGGCAAATTGGTCGGCAGCCTGATTTCGCCTATTTCCGGTCTGGCAATTTCTTTGAAAGCGATTGCGGACAAGTGCGAAGAAGCGGGTGCCGAAACAGCAGCGGAAGTTGTTGTTGAAAAAGAAGACGAGGCAGAGGATGAAGCGGCCGCTGAGGACGCAAAAGAGGCTGCCGGCGACGCGGAAGCATCGGATGCTCCCGCCGCAGCGGAGGAGAAATCGGAAGAGGCTCCTGCTGCAGAAGAAAAAGAAGAAGCTCCGGCTGATGCCGCTGAGTAATATATTGGATTAGGAGGATAATTCCATGGCTAACGAAAAAATTGATAAGTTTATTGAAGAAATCAAAGCTCTCAGCGTCATTGAGCTGAATGAGCTGGTCAAAGCATTAGAAGAAGAATTCGGCGTATCTGCTGCGGCCGTTGCTGTTGCAGGCGGCGGAGACGGTGCAGGCGGTGCCGAAGAAGAAGAGCAGACCGAATTCACGGTTGAGCTCAAAGGCTTCGGTGATTCGAAGATCGCTGTTATTAAGGTGGTCCGTGAGGTTACCGGACTTGGTCTTAAAGACGCGAAAGAACTCGTTGACAATGCACCGAATAACGTTAAAGAAGACGTCAGCAAAGAAGAAGCTGAAGAAGTCGCTAACAAGCTCAAAGAAGCCGGTGCCGAAGTCGAAATCAAGTAAGCTTGATCCGAGACTTAAATCAAGAAGACCTGTCGTTTCAGCGGCAGGTCTTTTTTTGGGCTTTTGGCGAGCTGAGCCGGCGGCTGCTTTTAGTTCTCAGGCGGGCTCAGCCGGCCGCTTTGTTTAGTTCTTCGGCGGGGTCAGCCAGCCGCTGTACTTGAGCACGCTGGTCTTGCGGTTCCGCAGGCCGTGGCGGCGCCATTGGCTGGGCGTGACGCCCATCTGGCTTTTGAACTGTCGGTTAAAGCTCGACAGGCTGGTGAAGCCGACGCTGATGGAAATGTCCAGTATGGAGCTTTCCGTCATGCGCAGGAGCGAGCAGGCCTTGAGGATGCGGATATGATTCAGATGCTCTAAAGGGCTCATGCCCATCAGGCGCTTGAAGACTTTTCTGAAATGAGATGAGCTCATCCGGCAGCATTCGGCAAGCCGGTCAATCGGGAAGCTCTTCATATAGTTTTGATTGATATAAGCCAGGGCCGGTGCAATCGGGGTGGTTCGATTGCTGTTCTTATAGGGGTCTTCCGCTTTCAGCCGCATCAGTTCGGTGGCCAGGGTTAAGAAGAGGCTGCGGACCGCAATTTCATAATTCAGTTTTTCTTCAATAAGTTCGCGGACCATGGCGCAGGCAGAGGACGCAATACGCGGGTATTCCGCGCCGGGCAGGATATAGCTGTTCCCGTAAAGCAGTTCCCGGAAAAGCTCGGCATTCGGCAGCATGCTCAAAGGGAAGAACGGCTTGAGGAGTTCTTCGGCATCCAGAAAAAGGTAAGACCATTTGCTCGCCGTGCCCGGATGGGACCAGGTGGTGTGGGGGATATCCCCGGAAATAAAGGTGATGTCGCCTTTTCGGAACGGTCTCTTGCCGTCGAGAAAATCCAGCCAGCCGCCGTCGCTTTCGCATATGCCGATCTCGACGCAGTTGTGAAAATGCAGCACGCCCGAGGGGATATCGGAGATGCGCCAGTCTTCGCCGTGGATCAGTTTGATGGGAAAATCGGAGGGCAGTTCGTAGGTTCTGTATTCAATTTCCAGCAAGTCAGATCGACTCATAGGGCATCCTTTCTGTTTTTGCTCATTATAGCACAGAAAAAGGGCTTTTCTGCGGGGCGCAGGTGCGGAAAAACTTGCGTTCTCTCTATCTTGTACAATTAGAATTCCTGAAATCTGTGCTGTTTAGCGGATCTGCTGATTAATTTGATCAAATTTGCACAGATAAACAGTGCTTAAAGGAAGAAATAAAAATGCCGGCATAAGAGAATAGACCTACGATAAGTATTATCAGCAGTATTTAAATTAAAGGACGGTAATTTTATGGCGCAATTAGCATTTGACAGAGAGCAAGTGACGGAAATTGTCGACAAAATTGTGGAACGGACCATGCGGATGGACATGACCTGGGACTGGCCCTGCGGAGTGGCGTATCACGGAATCTGCGAGGCATATAAGGCGGTCGGGAATGAGCGCTATATTGAGCTTATGAAAGAACGGGTCGATGAATATATCGAGCTCGGACTGCCGGATAACACCGTTAATATTTGTTCCATGGGGCATGCCATGCTTTTCCTCTACGAACATACCGGGGACGAAAAGTACCTGGACATTGCCAAAAATAAAATCGATTACCTGGTGAATAAGGCGGAGCGTTTCGGCGAAGGCTGCCTTCAGCATACGGTTTCGGCGGATAATGATTTCCCCGAGCAGGCCTGGGCAGACACGCTCTTCATGGCGGCCTTTTTTATGCTGCGAGCCGGCGTTCTCTTAGAAGATGATGCGCTGGTGGACGATGCTTTAAATCAGTACCTTTGGCATATTAATTATCTGCAGAATATGGATACCGGGCTGTTTTACCACGGGTACAACAATATTACAAAAGATCATATGTCGGGCTTTTACTGGGGCAGGGCGAATGCCTGGGCAGCTTATACCATGAGCCAGGTCGGCCGCTACCTGCCGGAACCCTATCTTTATCCTATTTATATGGATATTGCCGGAAGCCTCAATGAGCAGCTGGCAGCCCTGAAGCTTTTGCAGACGGAGAACGGCCTGTGGCGGACCATCCTGGACGATGAGGAATCTTATGAAGAAATTTCGGCCTCCTGCGGCATTGCGGCGGCGATGACGGCGAAAGGGAATCCTTTGCATATTAAGTACATTAATAAGGCGATTCCCGGAATTATTGCGAATATAAGGCCGGACGGGCGCGTGGACAATGTCTCGGGCGGTACGGCGATCATGCGTGACCGGGAAGGCTACCGGAACATCAGCAGACGCTGGATTCAGGGCTGGGGACAAGGACTGGCCTTGTGTTTCTTCAGTGAGATCCTGCGCAATGAAAAAATGCATTCTGACGGCGCTTTGTAAGTGCGGGGCAGGGCTTTTGTTTTAGAAGAAAGGGGTAAAAGATGAGTACACGGGAAAAGGGCGGATTTACCCTGCCGGGTGAGGCCGGTTATGAAGAGCTGAGTTTTGCCCTGGCGGAAAAATGGGGCGCGGATGCGATCCGCGACAGCGACGGCACCAAGCTTAATGACAGCCTTTATCAGAGCGATTTTGAAATTTATTCAACCCTCTGCATCATCCGGGGGCATAATGCCTTCGCCAAGCAGCATCCGGACTATCTGCAGCAGTGTTTTCTGCAGACGGAAGGGACCTTGGCACTTAATGAAGACGCCTTGGAAATTCCGCTTTTGGAGGGCTTTTCTGAAGAACAGTTTGCGCTGAATGCGAGCGAGGCGGCTTTTAAGTACTGGCAGGTTTGGGACCGGACGGAGAACCGTCTGCTGGAGCCCTCGGAATGGCGTTTTGATCCGGAGAAGAAAACGGTCATTATCGAGGCGCCTCTTGCCTTCCGCCGTTATACGGTCAGTTTTATGGCGTACCGGATCTGGGAAGAAATTTCCATGTACAATCACGTGACCAATGCGCTCGATAAAGAACACCTGATGCCGCTGGATCCGGCGTACGAAGCGGTGCAGGCTTATATGCTTGAGTGGCTGGAAAAATGGTGTGAAGAGCATCCCGAAACGGATGTCGTGCGTTTCACCAGTCTTTTTTATAACTTTGTCTGGATCTGGGGCAGCGAGGAAGCCAGACGTGACCTCTATGTGGACTGGGGCGCCTATGATTTCAGCGTCTCCGCGAAGATGCTTGATGATTTTGCCGAGACCCGCGGCTATCCGCTGACGGCCGAAGATTTTATCAATCAGGGGAAGTATAAGAGCACCCACATGCCGCCGGATCAGAAAAAACGAGACTATATGGCCTTTGTCTGTGATTTCGTGGCGGACTTCGGCGCCAAGCTCGTGGAGATCGTGCACCGGCACGGGAAGAAAGCCTATGTCTTCTACGACGACAGCTGGATCGGCCTTGAGCCTTACGGCCCTCGTTTTAGCGATATGCACTTTGACGGCATTATAAAATGTCTATTCTCGGCCTACGAGGCGCGTATGTGTGCGGCGGTGCCGGTGAAAACGCATGAACTGCGTCTTCACCCTTATCTCTTTCCGACCGGCCTGGGCGGCGCGCCGAGTTTTGCCCCGGGCGGCGATCCGTTGGCCGAGGCACGCAAATACTGGCTCAATATCCGCCGGGCGCTCTTGCGGGTGAAGATTGACCGGATCGGCATGGGCGGCTATCTGCATCTGACGGAAGATTATCCGGAATTTACGGACTATATTGCGCAGCTGGCGGATGAATTCCGTGAAATCAAAGCCCTGCATGAAGCCGCTGAGGTGTATACGGCAAAGGTCAAGGTGCTGGTCCTGCATGCCTGGGGCTCAAAGCGGCCCTGGACCTTATGCGGGCATTGGCACGAAAGCAATGAACACGTCTTGATTCACGTCATCGAAGCTTTAGCCGGTTTCCCCGTTCAGGTAGACTTTGCGGACTTTTCCGAAATAAAAGCCCTGCGGCCGGAGGAGTATGATGTCCTGATTAACGGCGGCAAGGCGGGGACGGCCTGGAGCGGCGGAGCAGCCTGGAGCGATCCTGATCTGATCAGCCGGATCAGCGAATGGACCTATAACGGCGGTCTCCTGATCGGTTTCGGTGAACCGTCGGCACTGGAAGGCTATCAGCATTATTTCCGTCTGGCTTCTGTTTTCGGCGTCGACAAAGATACGGGCGCCCGGAGCAACCATGGCAAATGGCCGCTGCCGGAGGCAAGCGGCAGCCGCTTTGTGCAGCAAAGCTCGGCGGACTTTGCGCTGCAGGACGGTCTTTACCTGACAGATCCTGAAGCGGAAGTCCTCAGTGCGAAAGAAGGCGCGCCCCTTATCGTGCGCCGGCGCTTCGGCAAAGGGCAGGCGCTGTACTTCAGTGACTTTATCTATTCCTCTGAGACGGCTCAGATGCTCCTGGAAATGATTGCGGACTTCGCCGGGGATAAGATCCTGCTTTATACGGCGGAGGATCCTGCGCTCGATTGTGCCTTTTTCCCGGCGCTCGGCAAAATGATTGCCGTAAACAGCAGCGCCGAAAAACGCAGCAGCAAGATCCGCTTGAAAAACGGCGTGCGGGAAATTACCCTTGATGCCTATCAGCAGCTCATTTTCGATCTGAAGGAAGAGGAATAGGGCAGAGGTCTTCTGAACGCATCCGACAGAAGGTCCCGGGGAGGCAGCAGCGCCCTGCCTTCCCGTATTTTTGCAAATGAACAGATTCTCAGCGGAATCATGCCGAAGACAAGTGCAAATCATGAAAGTAAAATTTTTTAATATTTGCCGTTGACATTCGCCGGATTGCTTGTTACTATCATTAGGCACGTTCCGCGCAAAACTGTTTTTTCGCAGCGATGCAAAAGCAATTTGGCGGTATAGCTCAGTTGGCTAGAGCATTCGGTTCATACCCGAAGTGTCGTTGGTTCAAATCCGACTACCG
>CALLQJ010000426.1 GCA_938014865.1 uncultured Fastidiosipila sp. | reverse complement strand
TTCCGCCTGGTATGCCCTGCATGACGCGGACTTAGGACTGCTTCTGGCAGATCCTGCGAAAAAAAGAATCAGCGAGGTGGAAAAAACCTGCTGCCGCAAAGCCGAGGAGCTGGGGATCCCCCTCTTTTTGCTGCTGACGAAGGCAGATGCGCAGCCGAAAGAAGAGCTCCTGCCGCTTATCGAAAAATACAGTAATTTTTATGCCTTCGACGAAATTATTCCGATCTCCGCGAAAGAGGATGAAAATATCGATCTGCTGCTCGAGCTGATCAAAAAATACCTGCCCCGCGGCCCGCGCTATTACGCACCCGATGCCTACACCGACCAGACGGAGAGGGGACTGGCGGCTGAGTATATCCGCGAACAGCTTTTGCACTATACCCATCAGGAAGTCCCGCATCATTCGGCCGTCTGCATCAATGAGTTCAAGGAGAGCTATGATGAAGCAGGCGAACGCGATCTGGTGCGCATCCGAGCCGAAATCATTGTGAATAAAGAATCTCACAAAGGCATCGTGATCGGCAAAGGCGGTCAGAGCATCAAACGCATCGGCACAGCGGCCAGAATCAAGCTTGAAGAGCTTCTGGGCTGCAAGGTCTACCTGGACCTGCACGTCAAGGTCCGGCAGGACTGGCAGAGCAATGAAGCCGTTTTAAAAAGCTTAGGCTATGTCAAAGGCAAGGCCGGCCCCTCTGCCGAGGATATTCTTTAGAGGCAGCACGTGGCACATCTCAAGCTCCGCGGCCTCATTCTGCGTCTGGTAAACGTCAAAGACTATGATCGCTACATTACCATTCTGACCCGTGATGCCGGTCTGATTTCGGTCTTTGCCCGGGGCATACGCCGCGGCAAAAATAAACTCGCCGCCCGCTGCCAGCTTTTCACCTTCGGTGATTTTCAGATTTTTTCCTACAAAGGACGTTACAGTCTGGATGATGCTGAGATCGTCTATTCCTTCCGGAACCTGCAGTCTGATCTGCTGCGCCTTTCGGCCGCCTCCCAGCTTGCCGCCCTGGTCATTGACCATGTCCATGAAAAAGAAGAGGCGCCCCCGTTTTACGAACTGCTGGTCCGAGCCTGCTATGAACTCGACCGCGGCAAAAAAGATCCCTACATGCTGACCTGGCTGGCGCAGATGAAAATGATGAATTTTATGGGCTATCAGCCGGACCTGGAACTTCCCGGATCCGCCGCCGGACAAAAGCCCTCTCAGAACGAAACATTTTATTTTGATTACCGCAGAGCACAGCTTTTAACGCCCCGGGAAGGGCAGAAAGCCCTTAAGGACCCCCGCAGCCCCGTAAGTCCCGTCAGCGGGCCCTTGCTCTCTCTTCTGCGTTATCTGGAGCATTGTCCGATTGAAAGGACCTTTTCCGTGCGCAGCGACCCCGGCACCGTTAATGAATTAGGACAGTTCACGCTCCGTTATCTGGCCGAGCATCTCGAAAAATCCTACGATACCTTCAGTGCCTTCAAGGATTTTGCCCTGCCTCCAAAAGATCCTTCAGCTCGCGAAGATTCCCCGCCTCCTCAATAATCCATTCTTCGGGCAGGAGCCCGCGGTAAGAAGGCCTTTTATAGCGTTCATCAATCAAAAGCAAAAAGCCCTTATCCTCTTCTGATCGGATCAGCCGTCCCGCCGCCTGCAGCACCTTATTCATGCCGGGATAAAGGTAGGCATACTGAAAGCCGCCGTGATAGGCAGCATCATAGTATTCCCGCATAATATTGCGCTCCGGGCTGATCTGCGGAAGCCCGACGCCTACAATGCTCACGCCGGAGAGTTTATCGCCGACCAGATCAATGCCTTCGGCAAAAATACCGCCCAAAACCGCGACGCCGATCAAGGTTTTCCCTTCTTCCGGCCGGTCAAAGGCCTTGAGAAATTGTTCCCGGGCCTGAAGGTTCATACGGCGGCTTTGAATCTGCCAGTGAATATTGCGTCCGGAAAGTATTTTCTGCAAAAGCGGCATAATCAATTCCATATAGGCAAAGGACGGGAAGTAAATCAATTGCTGGCCTTTTTTCAGCAGAACCGCCAGAGCCAGCGCTTTGGCCAAAGAGGCGGCCGTCGCTTCGCGATTGCGATACAGCGTAGAGATAAAATCAGCCGCAATGACCTGAAGGTTCTCCCGGGGAAAAGGAGAGGGGAGGCGCAGTGTTTCGGGCCGGTTGTCCCGATTGCTGCCGCAGAAATTCATGCTGAAATAGGAGACCGGGCTCAGGGTTGCCGAAAAGAACACAGCCGCATGGCGGTTCAGATAAGTTTGGCTGAGTTTTTCCGAGACATCCAGGCAGATCAGCCGCAGGGCCGTGCCGCGCCGGCTGAGCCTGGCACAGGCAATATAGACCTCGGACCAGAACTCTTCGGTGATCTGCAGGAAAAATTTCACCTGTCCGATCAGTTCCACCATCTTTCGGCGCTGCCGCGGATCTTCAAAGCCGTCAATCTGCTCGCGCATAATCCGCAGCCAGGGTCGCAGCCTTTCCGCAAAGGCCTTCAGCGGCTCCCGGGTTGCCCGGAACGTTCCCTGGGCCATAATACGCATCTCGCCTTCCGAGGCTTCTTCCAGCTGATCCCAGGCCGCTTCACCGGCCTTGATGCCCTCGCCGAGCCGTTTAAAATAGTCTAAAACATCATTATTGACCTGAGCGGCCCGGCCCTGATCTTTAAAGACAGCGGCAAAATAATTAAAATCCTTGCTTTCCAAGGTGCAGGAATACATGTCCCGGGAACGGTCCACAAGATTATGAGCCTCGTCCAGGAGGAGAATCTGATTGCCCGATCCTTCGGCAAAAAAGCGTTCAAGCTGCACTCTCGGATCAAAGGCATGATTGTAGTCGCCGATGATGACATCACAATGCAGCGCCAGATCCAGGCTCAATTCAAAAGGACAGACCCGGTAACGGGCGGCCGCGTCCGAGATGATCCCGGCATTTAAAACATCCAGAGGCCGCAGCGCCTTAAGGGCCGCGGGCAGATGATCGTAATAGGAAACGGCAAAAGGGCAGAGGGTCGTATCACAGTAAAGATGCGGTGCAAGACAGAGGCTCTCTTTTGCGGCCAGGGTAATCTGCCGGATGCGCAGGGCCGAGGCCTTCCGCATGTCATCCAGCGCCTGCTCCGCAACTCTTCTGGTGGATTGTTTGGCCGTCAGATAAAAGATATGAGAAAAATCCGGATTTAAAAGTTCGTTGACCGCCGGATAAAGCACGGACATCGTTTTTCCCGTCCCCGTCGGCGCCTGGGCGATGAGC
>CALLQJ010000425.1 GCA_938014865.1 uncultured Fastidiosipila sp. | reverse complement strand
GGAAGTCTTCTTCCGTAAAGCTTCTCTTCCCTTCACGGCCGGATAAAATAAAATCCGGTGCGGCAAAATCCCCCGAAGGAGCGGCCGTTCGCCTTTGTGCCGAACTTTGTGAAGGCAGGCTTTTATCATCAAAAAATGCGGTATCTCCGAAGGCATGGCTGCGTTTGTTGCCGGCCGGGCTGCGATCGTCCAGACCGCTGATGCTGTAAGAATATTCTTCCTTTTGAGGCGGCGCCGGGGCCGGAGCACGCCGGCCGGAAGAAGCAGACGCTTGCTGCCTTTCTTTTACCGAGGCGCTGCGCGGCCTTTTCCCTTCAGCTTCCGCCGCATAGGCACGGCTTTCCGTCAGATCATAAATGGCATCGGTCGCCTGATGCAGCAAAGAACCGATGCTTGTGAAAATAAAGCCTACGGCAGACGCCAGGCCCTTTAGAATTCGTTCAATCGAAAAATTCATCAAGACGACGGCTTCAGCCAGAGTCGCGGTAATCAAAATTGCTTTTGTGCCGAACGAACCGCTCACCCGCTGCAGCCCCAAGGTGATTATACCGCCGATAATGCCGCCCGTGTGACTTTCCGCCAACCCCTCATAGACGGCGGGGTTTTGAGAGGCTTTCCATAAGACACGGATCGCCTCTGTGGCCGAAAGACTGCCGATTTCATCCCGGCTGAGGGCACGGATCGCGCCGGGCGCGACGGTAAAGGCATGGGCCAGGGAGGCCGCCAGAATCAATAAAATAAAAATATGATTAATCCGGATTCTTCTTTTTATAAAAGAACCCTGCAGAAAGGTACCCACGGACAAAAAGAGGAAAATTACCGGAAAAATATATGCGACCGGTCCGACGAAACCCTTGCCGATATTGACAAAGAGCCTGCCCAGCGGCCCGCTGTTTACGGCCGGCACATAATAAGCCACCGCCAGAAGGGCGGCGACCAGCAAATAGATCAAACCGATCAATTCTTTTGTTTTATTGACTTTCTGCTTTTCTGCCATCGTTTTTTGCTTTTCCCTGATCTGGTTTAACCGGCATTCTCCGCCTGCTCCCGCTGCATAAGCACGGAAGCTTTCAGGATACCGACAACCGTCTTGCCGTCTTTAATCTCGCCGTCCAGGACTTTTTCCAGCGCCTCTTCAAAAGGCATGAGAATCACTTCAAGTTCTTCACCTTCGTCAAGATCTTGTTCACATTCCCGGATCTGCTTTGTCATAAAGATATGAATCGCTTCGCTGCTGTAGCCGGGGGTCGGATAAATTGTTGCGAGCTTGTCGAGTGTCTCCGCTTCCCAGCCGAGTTCTTCCCGCAGTTCACGGGCGGCGCAGGCGGCCGGACTCTCCCCCTCTTCTATCTTTCCGGCAGGCAGTTCATATAAAAATTCGCCTTTGGCGATGCGGTACTGTTTCACCAGTCCGATTTTGCCTTCGGCATTAAAAGCAAGCACACAAGAGCCGCCGCTGTGATAAACCACTTCCCGCTCGGCCTCGCCATGCGCGGTATCCGCCTTCATGACGACGGCTTCAAATATTTTGCCGTCAAAAACCGTTTTCCGTGCTGTCACGCGTTCAATCTCCATTTTCTGCTTTCTCCTTAAACTCTTTTACTGCCCGGACGGCCAGCGCATCGCAGCGGTTATTCAGCGCATGGTCCGCATGACCCGGTACTTTATGAAAGCGGACATCGTGAAGCGCCAGCAGCTCATCCAGTGCCTGCCAGAGGTCCTGATTGCTCACCGGCTGCTTGGCAGCATTTTTCCAATTATTCTTTTTCCAATTAGAAAGCCAATGCTGATTTAAAGCATTCACCACGTAGGCACTGTCCGAATAGACCTCAACCCGGCAGGGACGATTCAAGGCTTTGAGCCCTTCGATCACGGCCGTCAGTTCCATGCGGTTATTCGTCGTGTGAGGATCGGCGCCCGTCATTTCTTTTTCGTATGGACCGAAACGTAAAATAGCGGCCCAGCCTCCCACCCCGGGATTGCCGGAACACGCACCGTCCGTATAAAGTTCCACCAGAGCTCTGCTCAATGCCGCCTCCTTCAGTAAAAAACTCACGTATTATTTTAGCATGCCCCCTGCCGCGGCTCAAACACGGCAGCCGGAGAGATCCTGCAAGGGTACTGTCAAAAAAGACAAGTCAAAAAGTCCGAAACAAAAGAAAAGCGCCCGTAATGCAAAACATTACGGACACCTCTTTCTGGCAGGGGAGACAGGATTCGAACCCGCAACCGATGGTTTTGGAGACCATTGCTCTGCCGTTGAGCCACTCCCCTATCTCAACTGCTAATGCAGTATAGAAAAGACGCGTGACTTTGTCAAATCAAAAAACAAAAAGCGCCGCCTAGGGTTATTTGAAAAAGTCATTGCAATACCTCAATGGCAATAAATCCTGCAAATTGAATATGGCATTAAGTTCTCCAAATCTCTTATCTTTTCCTTGCTTATGCAGGTCTTCTGAAAGGAAAGACCTATGAAATACTCAAGGATAAGTAAAACGGAAAGAAAATCAGCAGAAGATCCCGGATTACTTCCCTGTGACTCTGCTCGAAGCAGATGAGGTCAAGCTGAGACCTTATGTAAAGAAAAACAAAAAATAAAAAGCCGGCTCACAACAAAACCAGCTTTTTAGGCCTGCATAACAGACACAATTTAACATGCTCTAAAAGCTTAGCACTTAATTTTACAAATAAAAGCAAGCTTTGTTTGCTAAACCCATTTTCCATAGATAGGTCCGCGGGATATGGAGAATGGACAAGTAGTTCTCGTCTCAAGAATTTCCGGCG
>CALLQJ010000424.1 GCA_938014865.1 uncultured Fastidiosipila sp. | reverse complement strand
GCCGTTCGTCGGGCACCGGGACGATGCCGATATTCGGCTCTATGGTACAAAAGGGATAGTTCGCACTTTCCGCACCTGCTTTGGTGATGGCATTGAAAAGGGTGCTTTTTCCGACATTGGGTAAACCGACAATTCCTAATTTCACGATATCTCTCCTTGCTCCGGCCGGGGCATGCTCTGCCGGACATCTCATTTTATTTCACTTTATAATACGTATTCTACGCCTGAATCTTGAATATTGTACGTATAGGACGCCGTAATGTCTATTTTTGTCGGAATATTTCGCCGAAAAAAGCCCTCCCGCTCATTTATCCTGCTTCTGAGCGGGAGGATTTATGAGACAAAGTATTGTTAAAAGTGCATGTATTTCCGGTTTGGATATTACGTCGCCGGATGTGGAAGTGACCGTCAGCAGCGGCCTGCCCTATTATCGGGTGGTGGGACTGGGCGATTCGGCAGTACGGGAATCGGGGCAGCGGGTCAAGCTGGCGCTGAAAAGTTCCGGCTTCCGCTGGCCGGACCGCAAGATTACGGTCAATTTATCGCCGGCCTGGATGAATAAAAAAGGCAGTGCCTTTGATCTGCCGATTGCTCTCGGCATTCTGCAGGCGCAAGGTGAGATCCATCCGGACCTGAAGCTTTCGGCCTGGGGCGAGCTGGGATCGGACGGCAAGATTAAGACCGTGCCCTCCGCCTTGTGCTATGCGGACGCGCTGGCCGGCGATCCTGAGCGCATTGTCATCCAGCCTGAAGAAGCGGAAGCGGTCCTCCGGCCGTATCACCGAGGCGGTCTATATGCGGCGCATTTAAACGAGATTAAGGCCTTGCTGCAGGAAGAAGCGCTCGAGCATTATCAGGCCTATGAGCTGAAACGGCATCCGGGCGAAGGCTTTTTCCGGCAGGAGAGAGGGGAAGAGGAGAAATTTCCCCTTCATCTGCAGGAAGCCGCCTGGCGGGCCGTGATGATCTCGGCCGCCCGCGAGGTCCCTGATGCTGGAAGGTGCTGCCGGCTGCGGCAAAACCACTTTGGCCCGGGCCGCCCGGTATCTTTTGCCTCCGCTGAGCGAAGAGGTCTTATATGCTTATGCCTTAAACCGTGCGCTGGCGGATCCTTCGGCGTCCGATCAGAGTATTTTTTCATCCGTGCCTTTCCGGGCGCCGCATCATTCCGTGACGGCGGCCGCTCTCTTGGGCGGGAGCAGACGCTATCCCGTCGGGGAGGCAGCCTTGGCGGACTGCGGATTTCTCTTCCTGGATGAAATCAGCGAATACTCCTCCGCCACTTTGAATATGTTAAGACAGCCCGCCGAAGATCACTATATCCTCCGCCACCGGGACGGAAAAATCTACCGGCAGCCGAGCCGCTTCATTCTCCTGGCGGCGGCGAATCCTTGTCCCTGCGGCCTGCTTTATGAAACGGAACAAAGCTGCAGCTGCCGCAGCTATGATTTGAAGCGTTACCGCAAAAAGTTTTCCAATCCCTTTTACGACCGTATCAGCTTGTGGACACAGATGCTTCGCCTGAAAAGCAATCTGCTCTCGGCGAGCGTGGAGAAAAGCGATTTCGATTTTGAGGACTGCCGCCGCAAGGTGCGCGCTGCCCGGGAGCGGCAGAAGGAAAGACAGGGGAAAGAGGATGAGCCGTTTTATTATCTCAACGCGGTCGTCAAAAGCGATGAACCCGCCTCGCTCTTTCTTATCGACAAGAAAGTGCTGCGGACGGGGGAAAGACTCGCGGAAGAGCTCAAACTGTCTATCCGCAGCTATCAGCAGCTTTTGAGAGCGGCCCGCAGTATAGCCGACCTGGAAAACGAAGAACGGGTCAGAGAAGAACATCTTCTGGAAGCTTTTACCTATAAACGTCAAAAGGATGAAGTAAAATGAAACACAGCCCTCCGGAAAAAATCTGGCCGTATTTTATATATTATCTGACGCAGGAGGATATTTTGCCGTATAAGGCCTTGCGCCGCTTTCTGGAAAAAGGCTTGTGCAGCCTGCCTGTTGCCGCTGAGAGTTTTGTTCTTATAACGGAAGAAAAGATTTCCGAGTACCGGCATTTAAAAGATCTTATGTATCAGGTCCTTCAGGAAAGATGGCAGGCGCTCATCACGGCAGCGGAAGATCTTCGCCGAAGCTCCGAAAAGCAGGGGATTTTTGCGCTCGCACTCGGCGATCCGCTTTACCCGCCGCTCTTAGCCGCGGTACCCGATGCGCCTTTA
>CALLQJ010000423.1 GCA_938014865.1 uncultured Fastidiosipila sp. | reverse complement strand
GAATGGTTCAAAGCGAGCATGCCGATTGCGATCCTGACCCTGATTGCGTCCATGGTGATCGGCAACTTCCTCTTTAAGAGCGAAGTCACCGTCCCGCCGGGCGAAGAAGGAGAAGACAGCAAGGACGTCAATGCCGCCTTAACGAAAGAACTCAAAGACTTAGGTCCGATTACGAAGACAGAAATCAAAGCCCTGGTCATCTTCTCGCTGACCATCATCCTCTGGGCGACGGACGGCATTCATCTGAAGCTCTTCGGTTTTCAGATCAGCCTGGTCATGGTGGCTATGCTGGCCTCCTGCCTTTTCTTCCTGCCCTATATCGGGATATTGGACTGGAAAGAAACCAAAATTCCCTGGAATCTGATGATCTTTTCCTGCGGTGCGTACGCCGTAGGACTCGCACTCAATGATTCGGGCGCGGCATCCTTCCTCTTGAACGGTGTTTTCGAACGCTTCGATCTGGCCTCGCTGAGTCCTTTCGCGCTCTACATGATTGTGATGTTCATTTCAAGCTTCTCGCATCTGGTCTTCACCAGCAAGACGGTGCGGGTCGTCATTCTGATCCCGACGCTGATTACCCTGTCTCAGGGACTCGGCCTCAATCCTATGGTCCTGACCTTGCCGGCTTGCTTCACCATCTGCGACACGATTACGCTGCCGCCTCACTGCAAGCCTAATCTGATCTTCTACAGTGCCGGTTATTTCACCGTCAAAGATCAGTTTGTTTACGGCGTGCTGGTCCTGCTTGCGAAGTGGCTCATCCTGGGTTTAGCGTACTTCACCTGGTTCAGAGTCGTGGGCATTGTGTAATAAGGAGGAACGATTATGAAAAAGTCTAAACGTATTACATTTGCCTTAGCCGCAGCCTGCCTGCTGAGCCTGCTCTTCGGAGCCCCCGCCCTGAGCGCCGAAACAGAAGCAGCAAAGACAGAAGATTACATTCACCTCAGCTCTTATACGGAAATCATGAGGCCTGCCGATGAAACGGACGGGATACTCGAGGTATCCTGCGAAGGAAAAAGCGGCGAAGACGGCTATCTCTATCTTTTTGAAAGCGTCGCGGGCATGCAGCCTCAGGGAGAGGCAAAGGGAAGCAATCTGACGGGGTCGCTCGAAAAGGTTTCGATCGGTGCTGTGAATTATTTCAGAATCAAAGCAGCCGATAAAGACGCAGCCGTTACGGCGGAAGTCCGCTTTCTTTGTGAGGATTTTTACAATCCGGAGATGAAGGCCGAAGCCAACGGCAGAAAAAACTATCCGATTGATTACAAATTCAAGAATTATCTGGACTCCGGCATTGATGCCTATGCCCTTCATATTTATCTTCCGGAGGAACATGAAGTCGTCAAGGTGTCTAAGCCTTCCGCCTACGAAGATTATATTCTCGGCGAAGAAGATAATATGCGCTCCGTCGGTCTGGAGACGGAAGTAAAGGCCTCGGGAGAAGCCGAGCTGAAGTTCACCTTTAATAAAGAAGACTCCGGCTTCAAAACAGCGGTCATCTGGATACTCTGCATGGGTGTCGGTCTGGCGGTTTTGATTGACCGGGTAAAAAAGGACAGGGAACAAGATGAGCACGATAAATCCGAGAAGTAAACGCGCGTTTTTCCTGATTGCGGACGGCCTCGGAGACCGCCCGATCGCGGAAATGGACGGGAAGACCCCTTTGGAATATGCCGAAACGCCGGCCCTGGATCACTTGGTCAAAGAAGGGATGGCCGGACTGATCCATCCCTATAAAGCGGGCACGCGCTGCGGCACCGACTGGGGCCACTTCAGCCTCTTCGGCTTGGATCCGAAAAACTTTTATACGGGACGCGGGCCGATCGAAGCCTACAGTGCCGGCCTTAAACTTAAAACCGGCGACATTGCCTTCCGCGGCAATTTTGCGACGGTGGACGAAGCGCTTCGCGTCATCGACCGGCGCGCGGGACGGATTTCGGACGCCGGCGATATAAGAGAACTCCTGGCGGCCGTTGAGGGCCTGGAGAAAAACGGCTGCAGCCTGCAGCTTAAGGCGCTGACCGAACACCGTCTGGCCGTCGTGCTGAGAGGCGAGGGCCTCGGAGGCCGGGTCGCGGATGTGGACCCCGGCACGGCG
>CALLQJ010000422.1 GCA_938014865.1 uncultured Fastidiosipila sp. | reverse complement strand
GACGCTCTTCCGATCTCTTCATTCGCCGCCCGCAGAATATTGCCGGTAGAGCGGTAATTTTGTTCAAGCTTAATGACCTTGCAGTCGGGAAAATCTTTTTCAAATTCCAGAATATTGCGGATGTCTGCCCCGCGGAAAGAATAGATGGACTGATCGTCATCGCCGACCACGCAAAGATTGTGATGCGCCGCGGACAGAAGCCGGATCAGTTCATACTGCGCCCCGTTTGTATCCTGGTACTCGTCGACCATGATATAACGGAAGCGCTCCTGATAAAGCCGCAGGATCTCCGGGTGCTCTTTAAACAAAAGCACGGGATAGAACAAGAGGTCGTCAAAGTCCATCAGATTGTTGGCCTTGAGCCTTCTCTGGTACTCGCTGTAAACTTTGGCCGCCTTGGACTTCCAGAATTCGCTGCCCGCCGCCTTGGCATAGGCCTCCGGGCCCTGCAGACGGTTTTTGGCCGCCGAAATGCTGTTATGGATACGGCGCGGATCAAAGGTTTTGTCATCCAGGTTCAGATCTTTCACAATCGTTTTGACCAGGCTGCGCTGATCCTGGCTGTCCGCAATCGAAAAATTGCGCGTAAAGCCTAAGTGCTCGGCAAAGCGGCGCAGCACCCTGGCCATCATGGCATGGAAGGTGCCGATCCACATGCCCGAGGTCGCCTGTCCCAGGAGCCCTTCGACCCGATCCTGCATTTCGCGGGCGGCCTTGTTCGTAAAGGTGATCGCCAGAATCTGCCGCGGTGAAACGCCGCGGGCTCTGACCAGGTAGGCAATGCGGTGGGTGATGACCCGGGTCTTCCCCGAGCCCGCCCCGGCTAAGATCAAAAGCGGTCCTTCGTCGTGCAGAACCGCCTCGCGCTGCGGCGGATTGAGCCCTTCAAGCAAGTCCTCCGCCGAGCCTTTATATAAAGCGTCTTCCTCTGCTGTCCAATTAAAATAATCGTCGTTCATGATTACTCCTTCAATTCCCCGTTCCCCTATTATAGGGAAGCTTGGCCGTACAGGGAAATGAACATGAAAAGGACCCTCTCTTGCGATCGGGTCCCTGTTTTATTTTATGATCACGGCCCCGGGGCCGGTAAGTTCTTTAATCCGGTTCAATCACACCGTAGTTGCCGTCTCTTCTTTTATAGACCACCTGCACCTTGCCGGTAAGATCCGAAAGATACAAGAAGAAATTGTGGCCGAGCAGTTCCATCTGCAAAGCGGCTTCTTCTTTGGACATCGGATGCAGTTCAAAACGCTTATGGCGGAAGGTTGCGCCCTGCAGCTCTTCCTCATCGCCGCGCGCCATCTCTACATCTTCTTCGATTTCATCCGGCACCTCATTTCGCAGGTACTCTTTCATATAGGCATAGTCATGGATCCGTTTTTCGATCTTCGTCTTATGCTTGCGAATCTGTCCTTCCAAGACATCTACGGCCAGATCGAGGGCCGTGAAGACATCGCCTGCAGTACGTTCCGCCCTGTAAATATGCTTGCGGATAAAGAGGGTAATCTCCACTTTCCGCAATTCAGGACTCTCGTTGCTGCACTTTACCTGGCAAAGCACATCGTCAGCAAAATAGCGCTGGAACTTCTCCAGCTTCTCCGTAATGCGTCGCTCAAGCTGCGGTCCGATTTTCATTCCGACACCTTGAATTTCAAGTTTCATACGCAATACCTCCTTGTGTTCTGCTATATATTCAGCATACAGAAGCACCGTCCCGTTTTCAATATCTTTTGTGGATTTTTCACAAGAATATCTGAAAATTTTAAGATTTCTTTATATCAGACAGGCGTTTTGTTTACAAGAAAAGGGCTTTTGTTCAAAAAAAGACCGCCTCCCGAAGGAGACGGCCGATCAACTTAATTAATCAGAACTTGTCTGAGTCTTAATTAATCAGTGATTATTTAAACTTACTCGTTGTCTCTCTTGTAGACATACATCAGCAGATCAACGACACGGTTGGAATAGCCCCACTCGTTGTCATACCAGCTCAGGATCTTGAAGAAACGCTTCTCACCGGGCAGGTTGTTCTGCAGCGTAGCCGAAGAGTCATAGATGGACGAACGGTTGTCATGCACGATATCCGTGGAGACGATCGGATCCTTGGTGTAGCCGAGGATACCCTTGAGGTAAGTCTCGGAAGCCTTCTTCATCAGGCCGTCGATTTCCTCAATCGAGGTATCTTTCTCGGTACGGATCGTCAGGTCAACGATAGAGCCCGTAGGTGTAGGAACACGGAACGCCATGCCGGTCAGCTTGCCCTTCGTTTCGGGAAGCACTTCGCCGACTGCCTTCGCAGC
>CALLQJ010000421.1 GCA_938014865.1 uncultured Fastidiosipila sp. | reverse complement strand
GATATTGACCGCAAAGAAAAAGAAAGCAAAAGCCTTTCGGAAAATCTGGACGCTTTAAATAAAAACCTGGAAGATGCGCAGAATCATAAAACGGAAATTACCAAAGCCTCTGCCTATTACCGGGAAAGTGCGCAGCAAGCCGGTGCGGATGCACGCCGCCTGCAGCTTGAAGCAGATAAGGCACGTTCCGAAATAAGCCGGCACGAACAGAACCTGGCCTTAGCCGTACAGCAGACCGAGCAGATTACCAAACGCCGGGAACGTTATATTGTCCAAAGCGGTGAGATAAAAAAACGCATCCGGAAACTGCAAGAAGAAGAAAAAGCCCGAAAGAATGATTATGCCGAAGCCGATGAGCAGGAACAAGGCTTAAGTGCTGCCCTCTCCCGTGCCGAAGAGGAGTACCGGGAAGTGCAAAGAGATCTGCAGGCCAATATTCTCTTGCGGCAGACCCTTGAAGAAGATGAGAAAAAGCAGCTTGCCGTACTCGATGAAATCAAAAACCGCCGGCAGGATGAGCTGACCAATCAGGAAGTTTTGAAAACGCACATGGACATGCTCGACAAGGACCTGGCCGACTTAAGTTCCGAACTGAACAGCGGGGAATCCGAAGTGAACCGCCTGGCCCGGGAAGCGGAAGAAGTCGCCGGGAAGCTCAAGGCGCTGCGGGATGAAAATGCGGATTTGGAAAAAGAACGCGAAGCACTGCGCACGGCCCGGGCTGCCTGCGAGAAACGGCTGCGCCAAGCCGAGGCCGCTGCAGAAAACAGCCGTTATCAGTATGAAACACAAAAGGAACTGGCTGCTTCTTATGAAGGCTATCACTTCAGCGTCAAGCGCCTGATGGAAGCGGCCGGGAAAGAGGACGAGGCCGTTTACGGCCCTTTGGCCGATCTTCTGCGCGTCCCCGAACGCTATGAAGCCGCCGTCGAAAGCATCCTGGGCGGTTCCGCCCAGCATATTGTTGTAGAAGACGATACGACTGCCGGCCGCATGATTAATCTGCTGAAGGAAAAGCGCTGGGGACGGAGCAC
>CALLQJ010000420.1 GCA_938014865.1 uncultured Fastidiosipila sp. | reverse complement strand
TCGGCTGCCGGGGCCTGGCCCGGGTTGACTTTTTCTGCACGGAAGACGGGCGCATCTATCTGAATGAGATCAATACACTGCCCGGTTTTACGAATATCAGCTTATACCCGATGGCCTTTGCCGCCGAAGGGCTGAAGACGGGGCCGCTTCTGACGGAGCTTTGCCGTCTGGCCGTTGAACGGCAGGCGGAAGAAGCCAGGAAGCGTCTGGTCGATTAATACGAGGGGGAAGGGAAGGAAGATGGCGCATCTGCCGATTCTGATTACAATAAAAAACAAACAAAAAGATGAAGAGGGTCAGGAACAAGTCATCAAGATGACCTGTGAAGGCCGTCTTTATGAGCGCGGGGACAAAACGGTCCTGGTCTATCGCGAGGGAGAGGCGTCGGGGATGGAGAACACCCTGACGACGGTCTCGATCTTCAAGGATAAAGATGAGGTGCTCCTGAACCGGGTCGGTGAACATCAGATGAAGATGCACTTCGAAGCCGGCAACCATCATCAGACCCGCATGTCGACGCCCTTCGGATCCTTTGATCTGAACTTTACCACCCAGCAGCTGAAGCTTGAACGCGGCGGGGAAAAAGGCAGGATAGAGATTCATTATGCGCTCGACTTTAATCACCAAAAGCCGCTGCGCAACGAGATTGAAATTCTGTACAAAGCCAAGGCGGCCCGGAACGCAGAGGGCTGAAGACAAAAGGAGGACGCAAGATGGAGGAGATGAAGCAGCCGGAAAAGGGGAAAAAAGAATTGGAAAAACGGCAGGAGGCGGAGCTCTCAAAGGAGGATCCGGAGAAATCTTCCGGTCTGAGCTTTAAGAGCAAAGCGATCCTTTTAACGGCGGGTGTTCTGCTGGCCGGGGCGGCGATTGCCGTGATCGGGGTCCTGCTGAAAACCTTCCTGGCGGGGATTGCGGCAGGTCTTGTCATTTTTCTGATTTTCTTTATTTATGTGAAAACAAGAGAGTAAAAGCGGCGGATAGCGCAAAAGATGCCTGTCCCGGCAGGGGCGTATCTTCCGCAAAATTTGATCTGTTTTGTAAATATCCGGCTTTCTTAAACAAAAGCCCGGCCTCTTTTTTGCGATGCGTTATACTGTATACTTAGCTTAACGAGCAGCAGGGAGGTATTTTTATGGAAATTGAGATCGGTCCTTTGTTGCAGGAACGCGGGGCATCTGACCCGGTGAAGCTTGAAAAAGAAGATAATTTACGTCCGGAAGATTTTGCTTCCTATCATTTCCCGGAGCCGGTGACCTTTGAAGGGCGCATCACTTCGGAAAGCGGCGGGATCCTTCGTCTCGAAGGCAAGCTGCATTTAATCTGGGAAGCGGCCTGTGACCGCTGCCTCAGGAAAGTCAGGCGGGAGTCCGTCATTGATGTGGACGAGCAGATCTATCCGGAAGGCTATTATACGGACAGCCGGCACTTTACCGCGTACGGCGGGGAGGACGTGGCCGGCTATGAAGAGGAAGAAGAGATCAACGATCCGGAAGAAGTGCCGTATCACAACGGCTATTACTTCTCGCCCGATAAGCTTTTTTCCGATCTGGCAATCTTGAATCTGCCCATCGGGGTGGTCTGCAGTGAAGACTGCCCGGGACTGTGTTCCGTATGCGGCAGACGCAAGGATGATCCGGCCTGTCACTGCGATGAAGAGGCGGCAAAAGCCCCCGGACCATTTGACAAATTGCGTGAATTGTTGTAAAAGTAAAAGGCTTGTTTAAATGTTGAATGAGATTTATTGGAGGTTAAGATAATGGCAGTACCTAAGAGAAAATGGTCGAAAGCGAGATCGCGCAGACATCGTTCGAATTGGAAGCTTAAACCGCTGAACCTCGTAGAATGTCCCCAGTGTCACGAACTGAAGATGCAGCATAAAGTCTGCAAACGCTGCGGCTACTACAAGGGCAAAGAGGTTATTGAAACGGAAGCGTAAGCTTTCTTTTATAAGGACAGCAAGAGAACAGCGCGGGCTCTCGCTCCGCGCTGTTTTTGAGTGCCTGAAAGAAGATCTTTTTTCGTATAACGGAGGTGTTTTATGGCGGATAATTCCTATGAGCTGAAACACTTGCCGTTTTCTGCGCGTAATCCGCACGAAGCCGACCCGATCCGCAGTGCCCGGCAGGTCCTGAACACAGCTGCGGGCAGTCCGGCAGAGGCCTGCGGGATCCGGGCGGGCGATGAGCTGCTGGAGGTCAACGGGCGCAGGATAAAAGATGTCTTCGATTACCGCCTGGCGGTTTTGGACGATCATCTGACGATGCGTCTGAAGCGGCCGGACGGCACGCTTTATACGGTCGAAATTGAAAAAGCGGAAGATGAGGATCCCGGACTGGAATTTGCCGAGTCGATGATGGACGATCCGCTGCATTGTCACAATCAATGCCTTTTCTGCTTTATTGATCAGCTGCCGCCCGGCATGCGGGAGACCTTGTATTTTAAAGACGATGATATGCGTCTTTCCTTTCTGAGCGGCAATTATATTACGCTGACGAATATGAAAGACGAAGAGCTTGACCGGCTGATTGCCTATAAGCTGTCGCCGATGAATGTCTCGGTGCATACCACCAATCCCGAACTGCGGAAGAAAATGCTCGGCAATCGATTTGCCGGCCGCATCCGGGAGCAGCTCCGGCGGATTGCCGCAGCGGGCATAAAGATCAATGTCCAGATTGTCCTGATGCCGGGGCTGAATGACGGCGAAGAACTGGACCGGACGCTTGAGGACCTGGCGGCGCTCGGCGATGCCCTGCAGTCTGTGGCCTGTGTGCCGGTCGGCCTGACCCGCTACCGGGAGGCCTTGGGCCTGCCTTATATCAGGCCCTGTGATCAGGCAGCGGCCCGGGCCCTTCTCCGGCAGAGCGAAAGCTGGCAGAAACGCTTCAGGAAGCAGCTGGGCAGGCGGGTCTTTTTCCCGTCCGATGAATTTTTCCTCCTGGCGGGCGAAGCGATTCCCGAGGCGGATTATTATGAAGGCTTTCCGCAGCTGGAAAACGGGATCGGGCTCTTAGCCTTGTTCCGGCAGGAGTGCCGGGCCCTCATCCGGAAAATGCACAGGGGCCGGCGGGATCTTGCGGCCTATTATGCGTTTAAAAATAAAAAAGATGTGACCTTTCATATGCCGGTCGGAACCGCTGCCTATGCCTTTATGCAGCCCTTGTGCCGGCAGCTGGCGCGCTGCTTCGGGACGGAGCTTATTCTGCATCCGGTGGAGAACCGTTTCTTCGGGGAGCGGATCACGGTGACGGGCCTCCTGACCGGGCAGGACGTCAGCCGGGCCCTGCTCCGGGCGATTCCGGAGGAGAGAAGAGGGAAAGAAGCGGTCTTGATCGGCGATGTGATGCTGCGTCAGGGAGACGATATTTTTCTGGATGATTGGACCTTGGACGATCTCGAGGCTACACTGAAACTGCCTGTTTTAAAAAGCGGACAGGGGGCAAAGGATATTGCCGCCGCCATCTTAAAGGGAAAGGATTTACTTTTATGAGCAGAGGAATCGTGGCGGTCGTCGGGCGGCCTAATGTCGGCAAATCGAGCTTTTTTAATTATCTGGCCGGTGAAAGGATTTCCATTGTGGATGATACGCCCGGGGTGACCCGCGACCGTATTTTCGCAAGGATAGACTGGCTCGGTCAGGAATTTACCATGATCGATACCGGCGGCCTTGAACCGAATGCGGACGATGTGATTTTAAAGCAGATGCGTCTGCAGGCTGAAATCGCCATCGAAACGGCGGACGTGATTATTTTCATGACCGATGCCAAAAGCGGACGGCAGCCGGCGGACGATGAGATCGCCGATATTCTGAGACGTTCCGGCAAGCCGGTCATCGTGGCCGTCAATAAATGTGACGTGCCGGGAGATCCGCCGCCGGATTTTTATGATTTTTATGCCCTGGGCTTTGAAGAGGTATTCCCCGTCTCTTCCGCGCATGCTTTAGGCATGGGGGATCTTCTCGATGAAGTCGTGAAGTATCTTCCGGAAGAAGCGGAGGCGGAAGACGAGGAGCTGATCCGCGTGGCCGTTGTCGGCAAGCCGAATGTGGGAAAATCTTCCCTGGTGAATAAAATGGCCGGCAGCCGGCGGGCGATTGTCTCGGATATCCCCGGGACGACCCGGGACGCGACCGATACCGTCATCGAACACGCCCTCGGCACCTTTGTTCTGGTCGATACGGCCGGCATGCGGCGCAAGAGCAAAATCAACGATCTTTTGGAACGCTACAGCACCATACGGGCGACAGCCGCCATTGAACGGGCGAATGTCTGTGTCCTCATGATTGACGGGACGGAAGGAGTGTCCGAGCAGGACGCCAAGATCGCCGGCCTGGCTCATAATGCAGGCAAGGGGATCATCATCTGTGTCAATAAATGGGATCTTCCGGCCGAAGAAAAGGCGGAGACGGCACAGGAAATGCGCTATCAGATTATGGAGACCTTATCCTTTATCCCTTATGCGGAAATTCTCTTTATTTCCGCCGAGACGGGGATGGGGGTCAAAAAGCTTTTCAGCAAGATCCGTGAGGTCTATGACAGTTCAAGACGCCGCATTCCGACCGGCGAGCTGAATGACTTGATCGGCGAGGCGCAGCAGATGCTGCAGGCGCCGGGCTACAAGGGCAGACGGCTGAAGATTTCCTATGCCACACAGGTGGCGACGGAGCCGCCGGCCTTTGTGCTTTTTGTCAACAGCAAAGATCTGATGCATTTCAGCTACGAACGTTATCTGGAAAATCAGCTTCGCAAGGCGTTTTCCTTTAAAGGAACGTCGATACGATTTATTTTACGTGAAAAAGGAAAGAAGGATATAGGCTATGAGCGAAATGGAACAAGAGCCGAATAAAAATCTGCGCAATATTGCAATTATTGCGCACGTCGACCACGGGAAAACGACCCTGGTGGATGCCATGCTGAAAACGGCCGGCACCTTCCGGGCCAATGAAAAAGTGCAGACCCGCGTCATGGATTCGAACGATCTCGAGCGCGAGCGCGGGATCACCATCTTGTCGAAAAATACGGCGATCAATTTCGGGGATGCACGGATTAATATTGTGGACACCCCGGGACATGCGGATTTCGGCGGGGAAGTGGAACGCGTCCTGAAAATGGTGGACGGCGTGCTGCTCATCGTAGATGCCTACGACGGTCCGATGCCGCAGACGCGTTTTGTATTGCATAAGGCGATGGACCTGGGCCTGAAGGTCTGTGTGGTCATCAACAAGGTGGACCGCCCCGATGCCCGCCCCGAAGAAGTCTTAGACCTTATCCTGGATCTCTTCATTGAGCTTGATGCCGATGACGATCAGCTTGATTTCCCCGTGATTTACGCCTCGGCCCGGGACGGCTATGCGACAGAAGATATCAAAGAGCTTCCCGCTTTGGAACAAAAGCCCGGGGACGGCTCCATGATGCCTCTGCTGAATATGATCATGCGGGAGATTCCCGCGCCCTCGGGGACGACGGACGGACCGCTGCAGATGCTCGTCAGCAATATCGATTACGATCCTTATCTCGGCCGCCTGGCCGTGGGCCGGGTCGAGCGCGGCGTGATCCGTACGAATGAGCAGGTGGCCCTGTGCACCAAAGGCGAAGCGGGCTTTGCTCAAGGGAAGATCGTCAAGCTGATGCGTTTTGAAGGCCTGGAGCGGGTGGAAATTGAAGAAGCGCCCGCCGGCGAAATTGTCTGCATTGCCGGCATGGACCACATCGAGATCGGCCAGACAGTCTGCGATCCGGAGCATCATGAGCCGCTTGATTTTGTGAAGATCGATGAACCGACGATTTCCATGACCTTCAGCGTCAACGATTCCCCGCTGGCCGGCGAGGAAGGCAAATATATCACCTCCCGCCACCTCAGGGCCCGTCTTTTCCGGGAGATGGAAAAGAACGTCAGCATGCAGCTTGAGCCGACCGATACCCCGGATGCCTTTGTCGTCAAAGGCCGCGGCGAGCTCTCCCTTTCCATCCTGATCGAAACCATGCGCCGGGAAGGCTATGAGCTGCAGGTCTCGAAGCCTAAGGTCATTGTGAAGGAGATTGACGGGGTGAAATGCGAGCCCGTCGAAGAGGTTTATATCGATGTGCCGGAAGAGTATGTGGGCTCGGTCATTGAGAAGCTGGGCTCCCGGAAAGCAGAGATGACCTCGATGCTTCCGCCGCGCCGCGGCTACACCAGAATGGTCTTTACCATCCCCTCCAGAGGGCTCATCGGCTACCGTTCCGAGTTTTTGACCGACACTAAGGGCAATGGTATAATGAACTCCGTTATTTTGGACTTTGAACCCTGGAAAGGCGATATTGAGACGCGTCAGAGCGGCGTGCTCGTCGCAACGGAAGCGGGCGAAGCCGTGACCTACGGCCTTCATTCCGCCCAGGAACGCGGGGAGCTTTTTATAGGGCCCGGCACCGCCGTTTACGAAGGCATGATTGTCGGCCGGACGCCGCGTACGGAAGATGTGTCCGTCAATGTCTGCAAGAAAAAACATGTCACGAATATGCGGGCGGCCGGATCGGATGAGGCGCTGCGCCTGGTGACACCGGTAACGCTGAGTCTGGAACAGTGTCTTGAGTTTGTGGCCGATGATGAATTGATCGAAGTGACGCCGCAGCATATCCGCATGCGAAAGAAAATTTTGAATACAGAGCAGCGCCAGAAGGCGCGTTCCCGCCGTAAAAAGGCTGAAGAAGCCGGTAAAAAGGCGTAAAGCAGCTTAAGGCCGCGGCAGGAGGAACGGATGTTATCAGATAAAATTAAACGTATTTTGATCGTTTTCATGATCATTCTCGTGATCGGCTTTGCCCTGGCCGCGGGTTTCCGTCTGGGCTACGGCTTTATTCACAATCAAAATGACCGGGCTCTGGCCATTGAATCCATGGAGATGGCGGAGATTAAAAAAGACGCCGAGCCTGCGCCGACCGTGACCGATCAGAACGGCAACAGCTATGAAGTGACGCCGACGCCCGCTCCTGTTGAAGAAAAGCCTTTTGAAATGCCGCGGCACATCAAAAAAGATACCCCGGGTGCGGTGGAAATTTATATTGAACGCGGGCAGGATTCCGAAGACATTGCCGAGACGCTTATGAACAAAGGCATTATCGACAAAACCTTGCCCTTCATCGTGATGGCGGAACTCAACGGCTTTGACGGCTCTTACCGGCACGGCACGCATTTTGTCCTGAAGGGCATGGATTATAACGAGATCATGTATAATCTCTCGCTGCCGCCCGAGACGACCTGGATCACCTTCCCGGAAGGCTTCAGCTATATCGACATCAAAGAACAGCTGCGCCTGCACGGCGTAAATTTTGATGAAGAAAAAATGGATGAGCTCATCAATACGCCGTCGCTTTTTACCAATTACAGCTTTGTTACCAATATTCCGACAAACGTACCGGGCAGGGTCTATGCCCTGGAAGGCTATCTTTTCCCGGATACCTATCAGTTTGACC
Organism: uncultured Fastidiosipila sp.; assembly: GCA_938014865.1. Lineage (GTDB taxonomy): Bacteria > Bacillota > Clostridia > Saccharofermentanales > Fastidiosipilaceae > JAAYZH01. The sequence continues at coordinate 3,597 of CALLQJ010000420.1, read as the reverse complement.
TCAATGTTGATGAAGAAGACATTATCAGAACTTTCCTGCGCAATACGGAAAGCAAAATCAATGATGAGATTCTCGAACGGGCCGAAGCGGTCGATATGCCCCTTGACGATGTTCTGACGCTGGCCTCGGTCATACAAAATGAGGCCGGTTCCATTGTCGAGATGTACAAGGTTTCGCGTGTCTTCCATAACCGCCTGGAGGCGGAAGATCTTCTGCAGTCCTGTGCGACGACGAATTATCTCAGGGAGCTCAGCGGCAAGCCGAAAGTCTGGGCGGCGACCGAAGCGGATATGGCCGTCAACAGTCCTTACAATACGTATAAGTATGAAGGCATGCCGCCGGGGCCGATCGGCAACCCGGGCCTGGAAGCGATCCGGGCCGCTCTTTATCCGGATGACGAAAATATTTATCTTTACTATTTCGTCGCCAAAGGAGACGGGACGAACGCCTTCGCGAACACCTTGGCCGAGCATGAAGCGAATATTGAAAAATATTCCGGCAACTGGGGCAGCAGCCGCGAATAAAAGAGGTAGCCTCAGACAGGGAAGAAACGGCTAGACGCAAGACAAGAGGCTCCGCAAAATCACAAGGTTTTGCGGGCTTTTTTTAAGGAAGGAAAGGCAGAGAGCATGCGTACAAGATCGGATCAGCACAAAGGAAAAAGACCGGAACTGCTCTTGCCGGCGGGCAGCAGGGAGAAGGCGGAAGCGGCCTTGCTTTTCGGGGCGGATGCCATTTACATGGCGGGCGAAGCCTACGGCCTCAGAGCGCAGAAAACGGCTTTTGAGCACGAGGAGCTGGCGGAGGTGATTGCCTTCGCACATCGGCTGGGGCGCAAGGTTTACGTCACCATGAATATTATCGCCCATGAAGAGGATCTTAAGGGCGTCAAAGCCTATGCCCGCTATCTTTATGAAATCGGGGCGGATGCGGTGATTGCGGCGGATCCCGGCCTGATCTGCCTGATCCGGGAAGAAGTGCCGGAACTTGCCGTCCATCTCAGCACGCAGACGAGTACCTGCAATAGTGCGTCCTGCCGCTTCTGGCATGAGAAGGGGATCAAGCGCATTGTCCTGGCCCGGGAGCTGACGCTGGACGAAATTTCCGCCATGCGCAAAAAAGTGCCGGAGGATCTGGAATTCGAAGCCTTTGTGCACGGGGCCATGTGCGTGGCCTATTCCGGCCGCTGTCTTTTATCGAATCTTCTGACGGGCCGGGATGCCAACCGCGGCGAATGCGCCCAGCCCTGCCGCTGGTCCTGGCTGCCGGCGCCTGCAGCTGAGACCGCAGAGGAAGCGCCGGATGAAGACGCGGCTTCGCTGCGGCTTTTTGAAGATCAGCGGGGGGCTTATTTTTTCAATTCCCGGGACCTTTGCATGATCGAATACATTCCGCAGCTGATTGAAGCGGGGATTGATTCTTTTAAAGTGGAAGGCCGCATGAAAGGCGCTTTTTATGCGGCGATGACGGCCAAAATTTACCGGGAAGCCATCGACCTTTACCTGCAGGAAGGCGAGGATTATGAGACGCAGGAGCGCTGGCTTTATGAGCTGAATCAGATGGTGCACAGAAGCTATGATACGGGCTTTTATTTTGAGCGGCCGCAGGAGACGGCCAAGATCGATCCGGAACGCTCCTATCATCGGGTGGCGGCGGTGGTCGCCCGCACGCTTGAAGCGGCTCCGGGAAGCGATGAGGGGCTGATTTTCTGCAGCCAGAGAAATAAAATTTTCCCGGGAGATGCGCTCGAAATTATCCGCCCTCAGGGCAGAAACCTGCGTCTTAAGGTCAGGACGCTTCTGGATGAAACGGGGCAGGCCATTCCCGATACCCGCCACCCGACCATGCCCTTTTACCTGAGCCGGGAAGATCTGCGGCCGGAGGACCGGGAGGAAGTGATTCCGGCGGGTTCTTTTCTGCGGCGGAAAGGCAATAAGGATATTCCGAAAAAGAAGCGCTGAAAAGAGCGGACGCCGAGCCGAAAAAACCCCTGAGAGTTTTTGCTCTCAGGGGTGTATTTTTGCGACGATGCACGGCTCTTTTGATTTGATCAGGCGGCCCGCAGCACCAGCATGGTGATGAACAAGACGAAAAGACCTAAGAGATATTTCCAGTCGGCCGGGAACCACTGCTCCTGGCGCAGTCTCTTGCGCTTCGGGCGTTTCTTCTGCACATTATGCGCGCAGTAAGAATAAAGCGTCGAGCTCAGCGGAATCATCAGGACCAGGGAGACCGCAGCCGCGATCAGCGAGGCGTAGAGGGCGGTCTTGCCGGCGGTCCCGGCAAAGGCCATGGACGAGGTAAAGATCGGCAGCACGGGCTGCAGAAGCACCAATGAGCTGTTCATGACAAAGTGCATGAGAATGCCCGGATAAAGACTGTCGCTTTTCTCGCGCAGATAACCGAGATAAAGCCCGGCAAAGAAGGGGGCGATCAGAAAATACGGGTCATTGTGGTATAAGGCGAAGGCCGTCGCCATCAGGAAGATGGAAAGATTTTTTCGTCCCGACAAGGCCAGTGAACTTTGGATGATTCCGCGGAACATCAGTTCTTCGGATAAGGCGGGCACCAGGGCCGTAATGAGGATCATCATCAGGTAGGAAAAAACCGAAGGATTGGCCGTCAGGGCCAGGATGCTGTCGGAGGCCGGGCTCATGCCTAAGGATTTGGCGATGAAAAGGCTGATGTTATTAAGGCCGGTGAAGGCCACGGCAGCCGGTATCCCGATCAGGGCCGAGAGGGCATAGACAACAGGACTCTGCCGGCTCCCGCCTAAGACCTGTGAAACGTCCATATTGTACAAAATCAAAACAAAGGCCGAGGGCAGCAAAACGGCCAGTCCCTGGATCAGCAGGGTGGAGAACATCGCGCCGTCCGCGGCGAGTTTATCGATGCCGAAGACATGCCGGGGCAAAACCGCCCAGACGATCATCAGGAGAATCGTGATCAGCCCGTGCAGGAGCAGCAGCGTGCCGGCTGCCCCGCGCTGCCGCCAGAGGCGGAACATATGCTGCCGCCGGCGTTCGAGGCTGTCCGACGCGGCAGGCATGGCCTCCGGCTTGAATTCACGGGCCAGGCTGCGGCGGAAGACCTTGATAAATGCGGGCCCCGGTTTTTTCCCTGCTTTCTTTTTCCGTCCGGCAGAGCGTTTGCTGCGCAGTTTCTTCTGTGTTTTGCGGAGGAAAGGAATCAGCAAAGGCCGGGGACCGGGATCGTCGCTGTCCGAAAAGCTTTGGACCTTGCTCGGGCGGGCGGCTTTTTTCCGGCGCGCCCTGCGGGCCTTTTGAGAAGAGGCCGCCGCCTCTTCCGAAGCGGCAGACTTCTCACGCTTTTCGGCCTTTTCGCTCTTTGGCTCCTCTTCTTGGTCTGCTTCGCCGCCTTCGCCGGTTTCGGAAGCTTCCTCGCTTTCGGGACCTTCCGCACTTTCCGGCGCTTCGGGACTTTCAGAACTTTTTGCGGATTCCGCTTTCTCCTCGGCTTCTTCAGTCGTCAAGAGACCGGCCTCCGCTTCGGCTTCGGCTTCGGCAAAAAAGGCGCTGAGTTCTTCGGATAAAATGGGCTCCCGGACGGCTTCGGATTTTTCTTCTTTTGCTTTTC
>CALLQJ010000419.1 GCA_938014865.1 uncultured Fastidiosipila sp. | reverse complement strand
GCCCGCCCTCGAACACGGCGAAATGCTGGCGATCGTCGGGACCTCCGGCGCGGGAAAATCCAGCCTGATGAACATTTTAGGCTGCATTACCAAGGCCAGCAGCGGACGCTATTTTGTCGATAATGAAGACATTAACAGCTACAGCGAGGGGGACCTGGCCCGGATCCGCAATGAAAAATTCGGCTTTGTCCTGCAGTCCTTCGGTCTGATTGACGATTACACCGTCCGGCAGAACATTATGATTCCGATGGCGTATTCCAATAAAAAGCCGGTCACGGAAGAAGAGTTTGACGCCTTGCTCAGGAAGCTGAAGATTGAAGACAAGAAAAACGCCGACTGCAAAAATCTTTCCAACGGGCAAAAGCAGCGGGTCGCCATTGCCCGGGCCCTGATCAACAAGCCGGAAATCATTCTGGCCGACGAACCGACCGGCGCCCTTGACAGCCGCACCGCCCAGTCCATCATGGACGTCTTCAAAGAACTCAACGCGGAAGGCAAGACGGTCATCATCGTCACCCATGATATGAACATCGCGCGGCAGTGCAGCCGCCTGATCGAAATAAAAGACGGCCGGGTCCACGAAATCGATAAGCCGGCCGCAGAAGCCGTCAGCCAGATTCTCTGATCCCCCGGCTCTGAATGCCATAAAAAAAGCAGTGCTTTTCCGGCACTGCTTTTTATTCGCTTTAAATAGCTTCTTCACAGGGACATGGGAGAAGCGTAAAAATCTTCCCCGGCGCTTTCCGGCCTTTTCCCTGAGCCGGCACGAGGCCTTAAAGGTATTTTTCTTCCAAGGCGGCCAGACGGGCCAGCTGCTCTTCCCGGACCTCGGCATGGGCCGCGTCCGTTTCAAAAGCTTCCATATCGCGCTCGACCGCGGCCTTGGCCGCCTCCGAAAGCTGATTGTCGGCGAAGGTGAAGACCACCGCATTTTCCTTGGCAATATGCCGCTCTAAAAGATCCGCATAGGCGCCGGAATAAATGAGCATATCCAGCTTGGCATCGGCGCTTTGCTCCTTCTGAAAGGCTTGGACCGCCGTTTCCAGATTTTGGACATAAAGACGGGCTAAGTCATGTTCAACCAGCATGCCGTGCCGGATCAGATTCTCCCCGCTCCGGCCGAGCTCTTTCAGCATTTCGGCAAAGAGAAATTCCTCCTCTTTTCCGTGATGCGTCTGATCCGCATAGAGCCTGATGAACGCGACAAATTGCCGGAAATCTTCCGCCGAGGGCTCGGCACCTTCCAGGACCTTAAGCTGGGCGCTGCGGATCACCCGCAAAAGCCTGCGGATATTTTCATGTTCTTCTTTTAAGGTTTGAATCGCCTGCATGGCATCTCCCTTCTTCTCTTTCTTCCCGCTTCCTCTGCGGCAGACTTGCCCCGGGCGCTTAAACCCTGATTTCAGGCAAAATAAATCCTTTCTCCGGGCGAGGCCAAAGCCTGAGCTGCCGCCCCGTCCGAAAAAAGGATCCTTATCTGCTGATGCGAAAGGACGGGTCCTTAAGCGGCACTTACTCCGCGACTAAAAGCTCGTTGAGACGGTCCACCAGCTGATCGGGATCGACGCCGTGTACATTCGCGGCTTCCTCAATAGTTTCCATCTGCGACGCCGGGCAGCCCAGGCAGTGCATGCCGATGGACATCAAGACCGGTGCAAAATTTGCATCCATTCTTAAAAGTTCACCGATTTTTGTATCTTTTGTAATCATAAAAACATTCTCCTTCTCTCTTCTTTCCGCTTCCTAATATACCAAAAACAAACGCTTCTTTTTGTTGCAAAACTGACAAAATTCCTTGATCCCGGCTCAATTTTCCCCGTCTCGGGGAAGAAAAGCCCGCTTTCGGGGCCGTTCTTTGCGCCGGATCACAGCAAGCCCCGGGCCCTGAGGCTGAAGCAAAAGCCCTTCCGCCCAAATTTTTTCAGGGACTTTCCCTGCGGATCGGATCGCCCGCTTCCAAGACGCCGCCTTCTTTCACCACGGCGAAAATCCCTTCCGTCGGCATGACGCAGCGGCCGACTTTCTTTTTAATGGCACAGCCGTCATGACAGCGTTTGCCGATCTGGCTGACTTCCAAAAGACAGTCCCCGGCCCTCAGCAAGGTCCCGACGGGGAGTGATTTCAGATCCAGGCCCGCCGTATTGATATTTTCGGCAAAAATCCCGTTGGGCAGAATAAAGTCCTGATCC
>CALLQJ010000418.1 GCA_938014865.1 uncultured Fastidiosipila sp. | reverse complement strand
GAAGTGCAGATGCGTATCGATCAAACCGGGCATAATGGTCTTGCCTGTTACATCGATTTCTTCATAGCTTTTGTCAAATTCTTTCTTTTCGCCTGCATAGACAATCTTCTTGTCGTCTACAAGAACCAGGGAATTCTCAACAGGATCTTTGCCTGTGCCGTCAATCAAACGGCCGTTTACTAATGCATACTTTGTCATAATTTACCTCTCTGTTTGTTTTATAATTTCTTTTTTTTTTGCTTTTAAGCATTGATTCACTAAATTTGTCTTCGTTATATGTTTTTTAAATCGTGTGCTCTAAACCTATGTGTTCCGTCACAAGTCCGGCTGTCCTGTGTGTCGGGCTGAAAGCTTTTGCCGATTTTGCTGCGCACAGGACAGATTCCATATCCCTCCTTATCCGCAAGTCAGACTAAAGTTCAGCTTTTTTTCTTATGAAGCTGTGCGCTGACCAATTTCAGAATCAGGCCGATCAGCAGCCAGACAGCTACAATAATCCACTCCACCGGTTTCAAGGACGCGGGGCTGGCAGGTACGACCAGCAGGCCGATCACAATCAAACCGGCAATGCAGCCTAATGCGATGCCGAATTTACCGCCGGGAACCTTGAAGGGTCTCTTCAGATCCGGCTCGGTATAGCGCATCTTGAAGCAGGAAAAGCAGACCATGGTGCAGGAGAAGATGAAGGCCAAAGCCGACACGTTCGTCAGCGGCACCAGCATTTTCTTGCCCAGGAAAGGACCGACTAAGGTGAAGATGGCCATGCAGATATTCGCCGTTCTCGGTACACCGTTGGCATCCAGTTTGGCAAAGGCCGGCGGCAGCTGGCCTTTTCTTCCCATCGCCAGCATAATTCTGGAGGTTGCACCGTAGAAGGAGTTCATAGGACCCATCGGGCCTAAGGTGGCCACGATAAGCATGGCTACATAAAGGATCATATTGATTCTCTTCAGAACAGCCAGTGCGGGCACGGTGCTCTTAATGAATTCCGTCCAGGGAATAATCGTGCCGAAGGAATAAATACAGATCATGTAAAAAACACCGGATGCCAGGAGAGCGGCAGAAATGACCCGGCCGAACTTCGTCCAGTCGAGATCGGATGACGCTTCTTCCGCCTGCTGCGGAATCGTGTCAAAGCCGGCATAGAAGAACGGGGTCATCACTAAGACGGAAACGATGCCCGGGAACATGCCCGATGCTTCTGTTTCGGTCAGAGGGCCCTGAACCTGTTCAAAGGTCGGCAGAATGTTTTTCGGGCTTCCTTTGATAAAGGACACAATCATCGCCAGCAGCATGCCGCCGAGAAGGGCCTTGGTCAGGAAGGCCTGTAATTTCGCTGCAGCGGATGCGCCGCGGAAATTAAGAATAATAACGTAAAGTGCAATCGCTAAGGGCGACTTGTAAAATAAACTGAAATAAAAAAGGCTCGCCACAATTCTGTACAA
>CALLQJ010000417.1 GCA_938014865.1 uncultured Fastidiosipila sp. | reverse complement strand
AGACACGACACCTAACAATATGTTCCCGGACACCATAAAATTAAAGCTGAGAATAGAATGCATTTTGATAAATGGTAAAGCCCTCCTTGGCTGTTGAGTTGAGAAGGGGACGCTGGAGATCAGCTACGTTCCTGCTGGCGGGGTGCGGTATTCGAAAAAATTTTTTATACTGATTATTGCGGCTGGTTCTTACAGAAAACCGACAAAGTGAAGACAACTGACTTTGGTGTTTTATTCATGTTGAAGAAAAGGAGAATAAATAATGGCGCGTAAAATTGCCTTGCTGAGCAAAAGATCGGATCAAGGTCTGGCCGCTTTGCCGGACGATTACAGCATCACCGACGATCAAAATGAGGCGGACGGCTGGCTCGTCCGCTCGACGAAGCTGCACGATACAGAATTTCCCAAGGGCCTCCGGGCCATCGGCCGTGCGGGCGCCGGGGTGAATAATATCCCGCTTGAGCGCTGTGCCGAAGAAGGTATCGTCGTCTTCAATACACCGGGGGCGAATGCCAACGCGGTGACGGAGCTGGCGATCGCCGGCATGATCCTGGCGACCCGTGATGTGATCGGCGGCATGCACTGGGTGCGGAGTTTGCCTGCGGATGAAACGATTGCCAAAACCGTCGAGAAGGGCAAGAGCTCTTTTGTCGGCAATGAGATCCGCGGCAAGACCCTGGGCATCGTCGGCCTGGGGGCCATCGGCCACTTAGTGGCGAATGCGGCGGTCGGCCTGGGCATGGAAGTCTTGGGCTATGACCCGATGATTCCGGTGCAGTACGCCTGGGGGCTGTCGCGGCAGGTGCAGCATGTGAACAAGCTGGAAGAAATGCTGCCGCAGTGTGACTTTTTGACGGTACACATTCCGCTGAATGAGAAAACGAAAAACACCATCGATGCGCATGAGATTGCCATGATGAAGCCGACAGCGGTTCTGCTGAATCTGGCCCGGGGAGGCATCGTTAATGAAGAGGCCGTGGAAGAGGCGCTCAAAGCGGAGAAGCTCAGGGCCTATGTGGTGGATTTCCCGAATGAAAAGAATGTGACCTTCCCCAATACCCTGGTGATTCCGCATCTGGGGGCGTCGACCGAGGAAGCCGGTGAAAACTGCGCGCTGATGGCGGTGAATGAATTGGTGCATTATCTGGATGAAGGGAATATCAAGAATTCGGTCAATTATCCCGACGTGTCCTTAGGCGCTTTGAAATCTCCGACACGCGTGGTGGTCCTGCACCGCAATGAGCCGAAAGTCATTAAGAAGATTGCCGGCCTTATCGGCGAAGCCGGCTATAACATCGAGCAGATGGTCTCCGGGAGCAAGGGCAATTATTCCTGCGCCATCTTTGATATTGCGACGAAGATGGACCGCGAATTCCCGCT
>CALLQJ010000416.1 GCA_938014865.1 uncultured Fastidiosipila sp. | reverse complement strand
AAAAAGAGGCCAGAAATGGCCCTGAAACGACCGGGATACCGCTTCGGCATGCCGTTTCTTCTGGAAACGAAAACGCTTGCCGAAGCGTTTTCTTTAGCCTCAGCACTCGGCTTGGACTTTATCGAACTGAATTCCAACTTCCCGCAGTGTCAGCTCGGGCTTTTGCAGCCCGATGTCCTGAAAAAAGCGGCCGCGGACTACGGGCTTTTCTTTACGCTGCATCTCGACGATGCCTTGAACGTCTGTGATTTTAATCATCTGGTGCGTGAGGCCTATGTTGAAACCGTCCTGCAGGCCGTGCGCCTGGCGAAGGCGGCGGAGATTCCTGTGATTAATCTGCATCTGGCGAAGGGAAATATCGTGACGCTCCCGGACGGCAAGCATTATCTTTTTGAGGCCTTTGAGGAGGATTTCCTGGAGGCGATGGCGGAATTCCGCGACCGGGCGGCGGAAGAAGCCGGTGATTCGGGCGTGCGCTTGTCTTTTGAGAATACGGACGGCTGGGAAGACTATGAAAGACGTGCGGTGGAGCTGGCTTTGGAAAGTGAGGTATTCGGGCTTTGTCTCGATATCGGACATAATCATGCCGCAGATGACCGTGACCTTCCGTTTTTTATGGCGCATAAGGATCGTCTGATCCATATGCACGCGCATGACGGGAAGGGAAAAGTGAACCATCAGGCGCTGGGAAGCGGCGAGATCCCGCTTTATGATAGACTCAATCTGGCCCGAGAGGCGGATGCGACGGTTGTGCTGGAGACCAAGACAGTTGAGGCGCTGACGAGCTCCGTCAAATGGCTGAATAAAAGAGCGGAGTTACTGCCTGATGATATCCCGGATCAAGCGACGAATTAAAACACATCCACTTATAGAAACATTCAGCAAGCTGGAGGGAAACCCCAAGGTCTGTCTGTGGACCGAACCTTTGTGGGGGATCCCTGCAGCTCTTTATACGCCTTATATGTCGGTGTACATGGCGGCCCTCGGACTTTCGGATCTGATGATCGGCCAGGTCATCGCCGTCGGCTTGTTTTTCCAGGTCCTGACCTCGCTTTTAGGCGGCGTTTTGACCGACCGCTTGGGAAGGCGCCTTACCACCTTTATCTTTGATACCTTTTCCTGGTCGGTCCCGGTCCTGCTCTGGATGCTGGCCGATTCTTATGAAGTCTTCATCGCCGCCTCGATTGCTAATGCTTTTTTCCAGATCACGGCGAATTCCTGGACCAATCTCATGGTCGAAGATGCGCCGAAAGAGGAATTGGTGAATATGTTTACCTGGACCACGCTGGCCGGACTTCTGTCGGTGTTTTTTGCGCCGATTGCGGGGGCTCTGATTAAACGGCTCGGGCTGGTCACGGGCATGCGCGTCATCTTTGCCTTCACTTTTGTGATGATGACAAGCAAATTCGTCCTGACCTGGATTTTTACGGAAGAAACGGAGATCGGCAAGCGAAGGCGTGAGGCGCTCCGAGGAACGAGCATCCGCTCGCAGCTGAAAGATTATGGCCCGGTCTTGCGGCGCATGTTCAAAAATAAAAATATCATCTTTATTTTGCTTTTGATGGTTATGGTGCAGATCGGGATCACGATCAACAATAATTTCTTTTCTCTCTACACTACGAAAAATTTAGGCATTCCCGAACGCTTCCTATCGTATTTCCCGATGCTGCGGGCGGGGATTATGCTCATTTTGATTTTTACGATTCAGACCCGGCTGAACCGTCTGCCGTTTAAAATTCCGCTGGCTTCGGGCCTTCTGCTTTATATTGCGGCACAGCTGATCTTGATTTTCAGCCCTTATCAGTCGCTGCCGTTTGTCTTTCTGTACACGGCGGCCGAAGCGCTCGCTTATGCGCTGGTCATTCCGCAGCGGGATGCTCTTTTAAATACCTTTATCGATCAGGACGAGCGGGCGCGGGAACTGTCCCTCATGAATGCCTTGATGGTCGCGCTGAGTGCCCCCTTCGGCTATATCAGCGGGCGGCTGTCTTCTTTGGACCGGCGCTATCCTTTTGTCTTAAATATGGCCTGCTACCTGCTTTGTCTTTTGCTTTTGCTGCGGCAGAAGCAAAGCGCTGAGCGGACGCCGGAGAAACGTTAATGAATCGGCAATAATGAATCGACAACAGCAAAGATCGCCAATATCCGAGAGCAGCAATATTAAAGAACGTTTTATCGGAGCGAGGAAAGTTTTCTGAATGTCAGATGGCGTTAAAATTCTTCTTCGGATCGGCAGATCTGCTGTCGTATCTCGCGTTCATGTTTTTGGCAATACCGATAAGACACTTCCATAAAATCCGTTATCGGATTCTTATCAAGCATGGCCGAAAGCGTTTCTAAAATCGGCGTATTATCGATCCGCATCGAATAAAAATAAGGATAGACACAAGATTCAGAGGCACAGTAAGGGTTCAATTCTGCCAAGCCCGACTTTTGCATAACGGGCTCCACAACCATCTCGCTTAAAATCCATTTTAAATGCGGGGTTTCATATTCGTCTGCACGGTCTTTAAAGTGATTTTGCCAGCGCAAAAACCAAATAAAGTGCGTTATTTCGTGAAGGGCTGTGCCCATCGCTCCTCGTTCACTCTCCAGATAAAAATGATCGAATCTGTGTTCAGACAAATATCTGGGGCTTATGGGATTAAAACTCGTTTGAGCAATAAGATCATTGAATACGCCGGTCAAATCCAGGTCAAAGATATCTTCAAAAGATGCTGTAATCCGCTTTTCATGCTGATGCCAATAAGCGTTATAACGCGCGTTTTTTTGCATGAGTTCATCATGTTTTTCACTTTGCAGGGATTGGAAATAGTTTTTTAAGAATTCATATTTCTCATTGTTGTTTAATGCTGTGAAACGGTCCGGATCAATGTCGCGATAAAAACGGAAGAAGACATCTTTCCAAAACGGACTTAAATCATCCTTGGTAAATTCAAGCGCTGTCGCGGCACTGTATTCCGGATTCGGCGGCAAGAATTTAAGTTTCATTCGGTTCCTCCTGTTCCTCTCAGCACATCGATGACGATCTGCCAGTCTTTCTTGAGGCGCTCCATGTTCCAGGCGGCATTCGCCGGGGAAGTGCTCGGCAGTTTCGTTACGGGGAGCGCAATGCTTTTGTCCTGGTATTTTTTATAGTTCCGGTAAGAGGTGCCGCCGTTGCAGAAGACGTGGCGGATCCGGCTTGCGTCCGTAATACGCTTGAGATCCGTCGGCTCGACCTCACGGATGCTGGCATCGCTTGAGCCTTTGATGCGGCAGGCGTAAATCGTGTCATAAAGGGCTATTTTATGCGCCCTGAGGGCCGCTGCGGCCCGGGCCGGATCCTCGGCTGAAAGGGGCGGTTCTATCCCTAAGAGCGAGGAGAGCAGCGGCCAGAAGCGATTCCTCGGATGCCCGTAGAAAAAGGCCGCCTCCCGGGTTTTGACTGAGGGGAAGCTTCCCAGGATCAGAATTTCGGAATTTTCATCGTATATAGGCTTCAGCGGATGTTCGATACGCGGCAGTTCATCAGCCATGCGGACCTCCTTTGATCTTGTTCTTTTCTTTACCAGGCTACGCAAAAACGGCCCGGTCTTCAAGTCTTGCTTATTTAGGGAGGCAGCAGATTTTCATTTGAGCCGGCAGATCTTTTTATGAGGCGGCAAGTTCTTCCCAGGCGGTGCCGGATATTCGGCTTTACGGGCTAAAATGTGATTTTTTTGTGAAATCTGTGCGATGTTACGTCTTGAGAAAACTGTTTCCTTTAGGGTTATTTGTGTAGCAAAAAGAGCTGAAAACAAATGCAAAGAAAATTCGGAGGCTATAGTTTATGTGGAATTTAATTGTATGGATCGTGATCGGTGCCCTCGCAGGCTGGATTGCGAGTAAGATCATGAAGACCGATGCGCAGCAAGGCGGCTTGGCGAACCCTCCATGGATGAATTTCAGCTTCCGGATGGTTCAACGAAAAAAGTGGAAATGAT
>CALLQJ010000415.1 GCA_938014865.1 uncultured Fastidiosipila sp. | reverse complement strand
AGCGCTGAAAGCCTGGAAACGGAAAAAGCGCCCGTACAAACGCCGGACAGAGGGCTTTTGTCCCGAGCACGGTCCGGTCCGGATCCGGGTCAATATCTACAAAGACCACCGCGCCGCCAAAAAGGGCAAAAAAGCCTGGCGTCTCAAGGCAGATCTGAACGTGAGCCGGACTTTATAAGGGCCCGCGGGGGAGCGGGCTTTGCTTAAAAAAGCCCGGTTTTTTTAAGAGACATTTCGTATTATTTTAAATTTATGTGAAGATCAGGAAAGGTCAAAGTTTTTCCTTGACATCATGCGTTCAGCGTGTATAATGAAAGTCAGATAAAGTCAAAGATGTAATTTGAAGCTCTGCGGAAAGGAGGCGTACATGGCGAAAGTAAGCGATCTTATTGAAGAAATGATCAAGGAGATGATGGCGGCAAATGACGGTTTTGCGGAAATTACCCGAGGCGCATTAGCCGAGAAGGTAAACTGTGTACCCTCGCAGATCACCTACGTATTGTCCACACGCTTTACGACGGGCCAGGGCTACCGTGTCGAAAGCAGACGCGGCGGCGGCGGTTCGATCCGGATATACCGCATTGATGCGGATAACGATATCAGCGGCTATATCATGCACGTGGTGAATTCGATGGGGACCTCGTTGTCACAGCAGCAGGCCGATGTTTATATCAAAAACTTTCTGGACTATGACATTATCGAAGCAGAAACCGCAGACTTAATGTCAGCGGCTTTGTCGGACAGGGCACTGGAAGATCTGGAGCCCGGCCTGAGAGACTTGGTCCGGATGAAGATTATGAAAAACATGCTGGTCGAATTGATTATCAGTAATTAGAAGAAAAATACCAAGAGCAGGACGAGAGAATCTGCGACTTAATAAAAAGAATTTTTTTGAGGAGTGAATATATGTTATTAAGATATACAAACAGAACAGCGAAGGTATTCAGGGCAGCCTATGAGTCCGCCTTGTCTTATCTTCAGCAATATTTAGGAACAGAACATTTGATCCAGGGGATTTTGGCCGAAGGTGACGGCAAGGCGTATGAGGCGCTGACCGAGCAGGGGCTCACATCGGAAATTTATCAGGAAGCGATGAACCGCATCAACAGCATCAGCGCACGGAATGTGGAACTGACCTCGCAGCCGCAGGTCGATGAGCTCATGAAGATGCTCACGCCCAGAACCAAACGTGTATTGGAGCTGGCGATTATGGAAGCCAACCGCAGCGGCCGGAACAAGCCGGTTGAACCCGAAGATCTTCTGGCGGGCATTATCCGCGAAGGCGAAAGCGTCGGCTACAGGGTGCTGCGCTCTTTGGGCATAGACCCGAAGGCACTGTATCTCAGCCTGCGCGGTCAGACGACGGCAGGTGCACAGGGCGGCCGGGGCTCCGGACGCGGACAAGGCGGCGGTGAGACCCCGACTCTGGACCGCTACGGCAGGGATATGACCCAGCGTGTCCATGACGGCAAAACCGATCCGATCATCGGACGGTCCGAAGAAATCAACCGGGTCATGCAGATCCTGGTCCGCCGAACGAAGAACAATCCGGTCCTGATCGGTGAACCCGGTGTCGGTAAAACGGCCGTGGCGGAGGGTCTGGCCCAGAAAATTGCCGAGGGCGATATTCCCGATGTTTTAAAGAACAAGCGAATTATTTCGCTGGACCTGACGGCCATGATCGCCGGTGCGAAGTACCGCGGCGAATTTGAAGAACGCATAGAGAAAACCTTGCAGGAAGCCACCGAGGCGGAAAATGTCATTCTCTTTATTGATGAATTGCATACCATCGTCGGGGCGGGCGCCGGTGAAGGTTCCATGGATGCGGCGAATATTATGAAACCGCTCCTGGCCCGCGGCGAACTTCAGATCATCGGTGCGACGACGCTCGATGAGTACCGCAAGCATATTGAAAAGGACAAGGCTCTGGCCAGACGTTTCCAGCCGGTGATGGTCGACGAGCCGACGCCGGAAGAAGCCTTGGATATCCTGAAAGGCTTGAAGGATAAATACGAGGCGCATCACGGGGTCCGCATTTCGGAAGAAGCCATGGAAGCGGCGGTAGACCTTTCGGTCCGCTATATTTCGAACCGTTTCCTGCCCGATAAGGCGATTGACCTGATTGATGAGGGCTGTTCTAAACTGCGTCTGCAGAGCTTTACGGAGCCTCAGGAGCTGCGCGATATCGAAGATCGCCTGGCAATGATTGAGGATCAGAAACAGGAAGCGGCGGAACGCGAAGAATTTGAAGAAGCGGCCGAGCTGCGTCGTGAAGAGCTCAAGCTCAAAGAGAAGAGAGAAGAAATGAGCGCAAGCTGGAAACGCAGCATTGACAATGAGCATAATGTCCTGACCGCGGAGGATGTCGCGGATATCGTTTCCGTCTGGAGCGGTATTCCCGTCAATAAACTTACGGAAGAAGATACGGAGAAACTCCGGGATCTTGAAGACAGGCTGAACAAGCGTGTGATCGGTCAGGAAGAAGCGGTCAACGTGGTCTCCCGGGCTATCCGGCGCGGACGTCTGGGGCTCAAAGATCCGAGCCGTCCGACGGGATCCTTCATCTTCTTAGGGACGACCGGTGTCGGTAAAACCGAGCTCGCGAAGGCTTTGGCCATCGAGATGTTCGGGGATGAAAAAGCTTTGATCCGTATGGACATGTCCGAGTACATGGAGAAGTTTGACGTCAATAAGTTCATCGGCTCGCCTCCGGGCTATGTCGGCTATGAAGAAAGCGGCCAGCTGACCGAGGCGGTCCGGCGCAAACCCTACAGCGTCGTGCTTTTTGACGAAATCGAGAAGGCGCATCCGGACGTATTTAATGTCCTGCTGCAGATTCTTGATGACGGCCGTCTGACGGACGGACAGGGCAGAACCGTGGACTTCCGGAATACCATCATTATCATGACGTCGAACATCGGCGCGAGAATTCTGACGAATACGCAGGCGAAGAAATTCGGCTTCAGCAATGAGGACGAGGATACCTCTGCCGAAAGCGAACTCTACGGCGGCAGGACCTATGAAGAGGCGAAGGAACTTGTGATGGATGAACTGCGCAAGACCTTTAATCCGGAGTTCATCAACCGAGTAGACGACATTGTCTTCTTCCATATGCTCGATGAGTCTTCCATGGAGAAGATTGTCGGACTCCTGCTTGAAGACCTCAAGAAACGGGTCAATGACATCGGCATTAATCTGCAGGTCGATCCGGAAGCGGTGACCTGGCTTGCCGTGAACGGTGCGAATCAGAAATACGGTGCGAGACCCTTGCGCCGCAAGATCCAGAGCGAAGTGGAGGACGAACTGTCCGAAGTGATGCTGGACGGCCTGATCTCCATCGGCGATACGGCCAGAGTGAGCGTAGAGAATGACGAGATTGTCATCAAGAAAGAAGATACGGAATTGACCAAGGTCGATTCGGACGATATTCAGGCCATTGAGACGGAAGATGAGGAAGAACAAAAGGCTTCCGGCGAGGCATCGGAAAAGGATGCGGCCGGCGATCCGTCCGGGGATAAGACCGAGGACAGCGATAAAAAGGATAAGGAAGACTAAGCCTCTTCCGGACAACAATCGCTCAGGAGAGCGTTTATATAGATAAAGCACAGTGCTTGAGAAAAGCGGTGAGGAGATAAGGTCTTGCCGCTTTTTTCTCGCCCAAAAGGGCTCGGATGTATTAAGATGGGACAAGGTATTTCTTTTTATCCTTCAGAAGAGGGGAGCACAGCGTTTATGAAAGAGTATAC
>CALLQJ010000414.1 GCA_938014865.1 uncultured Fastidiosipila sp. | reverse complement strand
CCCTGCCGAAATGCATGTGCGAAGTGCTCAATGCGCAAAACGGCAAGTACAATCTTTTCCTGCGCGCCGTGGAGAACGGCGAAAAGGTCGATAAGCAGGTGAAAGTCGAGTCGATAAGCCGCTGTGTGAATCCTTATGAGGATTTTGCAGCCTATATGAAGATCGCGGAAAATCCGGATCTGCGTTTTGTCGTATCGAATACGACGGAGGCCGGGATCGAGTATCTCGGGACGGAGAAACGCGAGGACCAGCCGGCTCAGTCCTTCCCCGCCAAGCTTACGCAGCTTCTGGCCGCCCGCTATGAGGCCGGGCTTCCGGGTTTGATTTTCCTGCCCTGTGAGCTGATTGATGATAATGCGTTTTACCTTAAAAAATATATTCTGCAGTACGGCGAACTCTGGGATCTGGGCGAGGGCTTTGCGCGCTGGATCGAAGAGGAGAACAGCTTCTGCAATACCCTGGTGGACCGCATCACCACCGGCTATCCGCGCGATGAGATTGACGCTTTCAAGGCGCGCTGCGATTTTGACGACAATCTGGTGGATACGGCCGAGATCTTTTATCTCTGGGTTATTGAGGGCGATCATGAGGATGAACTCCCCCTTCAGGAAGCCGGACTCAATGTGGTCTGGACCGATGACGTCAAGCCGTATAAGAAGCGGAAGGTCCGTATTTTAAACGGCGGCCATACCTCGATGGTGACGGGGGCTTTGCTTTACGGTTTAGAGACCGTCGGCGAATGCCTGGAGGATGAGCTGGTGTCCGCTTATCTGAAACATAATCTTTTCGAAGAAATCGTTCCGACCCTGGGCAGCAGCGACGTGGATACGCAATTTGCCGAGGATGTCCTGGAACGCTTTGCCAATCCCTTTGTGCGGCACCGCCTGGATTCCATCGTGCTGAATTCCGTTTCCAAGTTTGAAACCCGCGTCCTGCCGACGATTCTCGAGCACAAGGAAAAATTCGGCAAATGGCCGGAAGGGCTGGTCATGTCCCTGGCCTCGCTCATTGCCTTTTACCGTACGGATCAGGTCAAGGATATGCCCGATGTGACGGCTTTTATGAAGACGGCATCCGTAGAAGAGATTCTGGCAAAAGAAGAATACTGGAATAAAGACTTAAGCGCCCTTTACCCCTTGGTAAATGAGTATTACGAAGTGATTCAGAATGCCGGGATGCGGGCCGCTTATGAAAAGGTGCTCGGAAAGCAGGAGGGACGATGAAACAGTATATCAAGATCCATCCGCAGGACACGGTGGCCGTTGCCTTAAAGGAACTGCCCGAAGGCTTCTCTTTCCGTCCGGAAGAGGGGGAGGGCTTTGCTTTAGCAGAACGCATTCCGCGGGGGCATAAATTCGCCCTGCGGGAGATTGCCGCGGGCGAAGAGGTGATTAAGTACGGCATGCCGATCGGCCGGGCCGAAAAGGCGATCGGGCAAGGCGAGCATGTGCATACCCATAATCTCAAGACCGGCCTGGGTGAGATTCTGGACTACCGCTATGAGCCTTTCGAGATTCCGGAGCCGAAAGCGGAGCCGCGAAGCTTCAGGGGGTTCCGGCGCAAGGACGGACGCTGCGGGGTGCGCAATGAGCTGTGGATTATTCCTACGGTCGGCTGCGTGAATTCGATTGTGCAGCGTCTGGCGGAGCAGGCGAAGCCTTTGATTTCCGGCAGCCTCGATAATATTGTGGCCTTCCCGCATCCTTACGGCTGCTCGCAGATGGGAGACGATCAGGAAAATACCCGCCGTGCGCTGGCTGCCTTAGCCCGGCACCCGAATGCGGGCGCAGTGCTCATGGTAGGATTAGGCTGCGAAAACAGCAATATCAGGGTAATGCAGGACTATATCGGCGATATTGATCCGGAGAAGATCCGCTATATGGTCTGCCAGGACGAAGAGGATGAGTTCAGCAAGGGCATGTCGCTTTTAAAGGAGCTCGCCGATTATGCGAAGACCTTTGAGCGCGAAGACTGTGACAGCAGAGCGCTTGTTGTCGGCCTTAAATGCGGCGGTTCGGACGGCCTCTCCGGTATTACCGCGAATCCTGCCGTCGGTCGTTTTTCCGATTATCTGATTGCCAGAGGGGGGACCACGATCCTTACGGAGGTGCCGGAGATGTTCGGGGCCGAGCAGCTTTTGATGAACCGCTGTGAAAACCGCGAGGTCTATGAGAAGACGGTCCGCCTGATTAATGATTTTAAACAGTATTTTATAGACAACGATCAGGAAATTTACGAAAATCCTTCGCCCGGGAATAAAGCGGGCGGCATTACGACATTAGAAGATAAATCCTTAGGCTGTATACAAAAAGCAGGACATGCTAAGGTTAAAGATGTCGTCGATTAT
>CALLQJ010000413.1 GCA_938014865.1 uncultured Fastidiosipila sp. | reverse complement strand
GCCGATTGTCATGCATATGCTTTATAACTTCGGCGGTTCGGTCCTGCCGCAGCTGCTTGCGGAAAACGAAACGGCGGCAGCCGTTATGAATTGGGTTTACATCGGCTTTATTATCGTAGCCGCGGTATTTGCGGTGATTTTGTATAAGCACAGGAAAACGCCGCTGCCCAAGCCGGAGCCGACGGGAGATCCGGTCTTCCTGAACTTTCAGCCGGGCCCGGGACCCGGACCTCGGGCAGGGCGCTGATTATAGAGATCGGCGTTATCAGATCCGCTCAAAAGCAAGACGCAGTTTCAAGAACGGCTGCGTCTTTTTTTGCCTTCTTTCAGCAAGAGCGCCGTGACGATCCCCGAGGCGATCAGGTCGGTCAGCGGATAGACGAAGAAAAGCGTGCGCAGACGGACGCGGAAAAGCAAAACGAAAACCATGGCCAAAGGCAGCAGAATCGCAATCTGACGCAGTAAGGTCAAAAGCAAAGACTTCTTCGCCTCGCCCATCGCCTGATAATACATGACGCCGGTGTAGTAAAAAGATAAGAGCGGCAGCCCCGTAATCATGATACGGAAGGTCACCTTGCAAAGTGAAATCAGCGTCTGATCTTTCACGAAAAGCTCCAGCAGCGGCTCGGCAAAGATGAAGAAAAGCGCGCTTGACACAAGAGAAGAGATAAGACTCAGCCCGAGACTGAGTTTGACGGTTTTATTGACCCGTTCGCTATTACCCGCGCCGTGGTTAAACGCGACAATGGTCTGCATTCCGTAAGCAAAGCCCAGGATCAAGACGAAAAGAAACATATAGACTTTCGTGTCCATTGCCAGCACGCTGACCCCGGTTTCTCCGGCGGTACGGAAGAGCAAAAGATTTAAGACGGCCATGACGACCGCATCTTCGGACTCCACGATAAACGACGGAAGCCCCAAAAGGAAAAGATCTTTGAAACGCCTGAAGGAGAAGGTCGGCCGAAAACGAAAGGCGATCTTCCGGGTGATCAGCAGGTAAGCGATCAGGGCAAAAACGAAACTCAGGATCTGCGAGGCTAAGGTGGCATAGGCCGCGCCGTGCACCCCCATGCCGTGATTTTTTACCAGAATATGATCGGCAATAATATTAATCACGGCTCCGGAAGCACTTAAGATCACCGAAAGCGTCGCATGGCCTAAAGTCAGCAGGATGCGCGCCATCGTGGTGCTCAAGGTTAAAAAAGTACTGCCCCATATGATGATGGAGACATAGTCTACGGCCGGAATAAAAAGCGCATCTTTGGCGCCGAGAAAAGGCATAATCTCCCGCCTGAAAAAATAGACGATCAAGGTATAGGGAATCATGAAAATGAGATTCAGAATCAGGCCCGCCGCCACCGTTTTCTCGGCTTCTTCCTGATTGTCCAGGCCCTGATAAAAGGCCATGCGGTTGGCGGTGGCAAAGGCAAAGAGCAGACTCAAGGCAATCACCAGGCGCTGGACGGGAAAGACCGCGCCGAGTGCCCCGATTGCATCAGGACCGACGGCATTTCCGACATAGAAGGTGTCGACCATGTTGTAGAGTTCGGAAATGAAATAACTTAATATCGCCGGGAGTGCAAAATGCAGCACCAAGGGAAGAAGAGGATCACGGGCCAGGTCAAGGCCTTGTTTTTTTCTCTTCTCAGCTCTCTTCTCCCTGCGGCGGTCATCGGTATTTTTCATTCTCCTGAGCCATCCTTTCTTTGCGTATTTATACAATTTAACACAGGCGAAACGAAAAGTCTCAGTCCTTCTGCCGGCTGCTTTCGAAAAACGGAGTTGACGTTCCGGCTGAGGTTCACTATACTTTGTATATTCCCGGGCGGTTAGCTCAGTTGGTCAGAGCGCACGCTTCACTCGCGTGAGGTCACAGGTTCGAGCCCTGTATCGCCCACCAAATAAAAAG
>CALLQJ010000412.1 GCA_938014865.1 uncultured Fastidiosipila sp. | reverse complement strand
GCGCCTGCCGAAACCCTGCGCGACAGAGCGTTAACAGCGATTAATCTGGCCGGGGACAAAGGGGCTTCGATTAAAGAGGGGGCCGAGACAGGGGTTTTCCTGAGCTGGCGGCGCTTCCCCGGAGAAACGGGCGAGAGCTTTACGCTTTACAAAAACGGCAGTGTCCTGCTGTCCGGCTATGAAAATACAAACTACGTGGACGAGGCCGGGACGGCTTCGGATCGTTATGAAGTACGCGGCACGGCGGATGCGGCCTTAGGCCTGCACTCCAAGACCGTGGCAGCCTGGCAGAATCATTACATGGACTTTGCTTTGGAACGGCCTGCTCCCGTGAGCCTGCCGGACGGCAATACCGTATCATTCGTTCCCAATGACTTATCCGTCGGTGACCTCGACGGCGACGGGTCACTGGAGCTGGTGGTGAAGTGGTCATCTAATGACAAAGACAATTCCCATTCCGGCTATACCGGTCCCGTGTATATTGACGGGTACGATATTGACTTTAACACCGGCGAAACCGCCTTGCTCTGGCGCATTAATCTCGGCGTGAATATTCGCGCCGGCGCCCATTACACACAGTTCCAGGTCTGGGACTACAACGGAGACGGCAAGGCCGAAATTATGATGAAGACCGCAGACGGCAGCACCACCTACCGCTCGGCGGACGGCACGCAGAACAGTCTGACGAAAACCGGACATGTCGGCGCCGTAAGTGCCGAAGAGCTGCCTTTTGAGCGCATTTCCGACGAACATGATTACAGAAACGATGCCGGCTATGTGCTGGACGGTCCGGAATACCTGACGGTCTTCTCCGGCGAGGACGGCAGAATTTTAGATACCGTCGATTACGTCCCGGCACGCGGCAATGTGGACGCCTGGGGAGACGGCTACGGCAACCGGGTCGACCGCTTCCTGGCAGCGACGGCCTATCTGGACGGCCGCAGTCCTTCGGCGATTTTCAGCCGCGGCTATTACACCCGCACCGTGATTGCCGCATACGGCATGATCGATACAGATAACGACGGCATCGGCGATACCCTGCAGCTGCAGTGGGCCTGGGATACGGACATTGTATCGGATGACTATCCTTCCGTCCCGGTCACGGGCCAGGGCAACCATAACCTTGTCATCGCAGATGTCGACGGTGACGGCAAAGACGAGATCGTCTTCGGCTCCATTACCATCGACCATGACGGGACCTTAAAATACAGCACCGGCCTGGGCCACGGCGATGCCATGCACGTCTCGGACTTTGATCTGGATAATCCGGGCCTTGAGGTCATGCAGGTCCATGAAGACCGCAGTGCAGCGTACGGCGTGGAAATTCATGATGCTGAAACCGGCACGATCCTGCACGGCTATTTCACCGGCAATGACACCGGACGCGGCGCAGCCGGCGATATCGATCCGACGGCCCGCGGCGCGGAATTCTGGGCCACCGACAAACCGGCCGGCGCTCAAGAAGGCGACGGCGCCTGGGATTCGGCTAAAGGGGCGGTCTATTCAACGGATGCAAGTCTCGGCGAACTGAGAATGTTATCTCCTGTGAATCCGGCGGCGAACTTTATTCTCTACTGGGACGGCGACCTGCTTTCGGAGATTCAGGATCACAGCTTTAACAATGCGCAGTATGTTCCGCTGACGACGAAAATTACAAAGTGGGATTACCTGCAGAACAAAGAAATCACGATTTTCGAATCCGACGAAATTCTCACTAATAACGGTACTAAGGGCAATATGGGCCTGGTGGCGGACGTAATCGGGGACTGGCGGGATGAAATCATCGGCCGGACACCCGACGGCAGCGGACTTCGGATTTACAGCACGACCTATGAAAGTCCTTACAGCATCCCGACGGGACTCAAAGAACGTCAGTACCGCGAGGCAGTCGCCTGGCAGAATACGGCTTATAATCAGCCGACGCACCGCAGTGAGCTCTTGAGTGCGGGCTTAATCACCTCAGAGCTTTCCGTCACGGACGAAGACAGAACAGCGGAGAGCATTACCGTGCATTACACGGAAGCCTCCGACGGCGTCAAGGGACTGCCGGTCACCGGCTATGTGCTCTATCGTGCAGACGCTTCCGAAGAGGCAGACTTTGTCGAAATCGCTCGCATCGACGGCAAAGAAGCGGGAAGCTACACCGACGAAGGCCTTGCGCCCGACAGCAGCTATCGTTATCAGATCCGTGCGCTTTTGAACAATGCGAAAGCGGTCGGTACGCAAAAAGATACCTTAGAGGGGCATCGTTCCCGGATTCTGGAGACCTCAACGACACCCGATATTCTGGAAGTTCTGCCCCTGGAAAAACAGACCCTGATACAGGACACGCCGCTGGAAGAAGGCCAAAGCCCGGCCGATCTTCTGCCGCAGACGGCCGCCGTTATCAATAAGGACGGCGAGGAAGCGGAGGCGGATCTCAGCTATGATCTGAGCGGCTTTGATCTTTCAACGCCCGGCAGCTACCAAGTCAAGGTGACGGTAGACGGCTGGCCTGAAACTCTGAACATGGAAGTCGAAGTGCTGGAGAATATTCCGCTGGGCTTCCTTCCGGTAGCGGATCAGTATGTCTTGCTCGGCACGGACGGGGATCTGCCCGAAACCGTAAAGGTACACTATAAAAACGGCACGGAAGTCGATACCGCCGTGGTCTGGGATGATTTCCCCACGGATGAAGTCCGGGATTTTGCCGGCAATGATGCGATAGCAGGGACGACGGAGGTCGACGAAGCTTTAGGTGAACGCGTCCGCGTCAACGTCTATGTCAAAGAAGATTATATTGAAAGCGTAAAACTTCCTGAGCACTTTGAAGCCGCGCTCGGCGGCGACGGCAGCAGTCTGCCGGATACAGTCGATGTGGTCTATGCAAGCGGTGCCGAAAGCACGGCCGAGATCACGTCCTGGAATCTCGAAGACGCAGACTTCAGGAGCTTAGGAGAATATCCGATATCTGCGACGGTAGAAGGCTACGGCGAAGCTGTGCCTGCGACCTTGCACATCCGCTACCCGAGCGTCTTTAAATTCGATTTCGGCATCGAAGCCGGACGCAGCGAAGCGGGCTGGACGGAAGTCGTGGTGAATCCTAAGGGCGGCAGTACGCCGATCTCAGAATTCGGATCTGTTTATACAGAAGAGCAGGGCTGGGGCTTCCTGGAAGACGGCGATATGCAAGGCAGAAGCGAAAGCTACAGCGATGAAGGCCTGCTGCCCGAAACGGTCTATACGGACTTTGCGCTGCCGGCCGGCAATACTTTCCGGGTTGATCTGCCCGACGGCCGTTACGAAGTGGAAGTCTTCTCCGGTTCTTATTACAAGAGCTCGGTGAAAGGCAATATCCAGGATGAAGTGGCGGTCAATGTCAGCAACGCCGGCGAGAAATACGAATCGAAAGTCTATGAACTGGACATCGAAGGCGGCTATTTAAGCTTTGAATTTGACAGCAGCAATGTCACGCGTATTCCGGCACTGATTATCCGCGAAGTGATTGATGAGCTTCCCCCCGAACCGACGGTTCCGAGCGAAACCACGACGGAGGACGTTGAGCCGACTGCACCGAGCGAAACGACGACAGAGGACGTTGAGCCGACCGCACCGAGCGAAACCACAACGGAAGACGTTGAGCCGACCGCACCGAGCGAGACCACGACGGAAGACGTCAAACCGACGGAGCCGAGCGAGACCACGACGGAAGACGTCGAAGCGACCGACCCGAGCGAAACGACGAAGGAAGACGTCGAGCCGACGGTACCGGCTGAGACGACAGAAGACGAAACGCAGCCCTCAGACAGTGACAGCACAGCTCCTGCGGAGGAAAGTACGGATGCAGCGGAACAAAGTGCCAAAACAGATCCTGCACAGACGGACGAGCCGGACGGAACATCGGCGAAAACCGGTGAGAAGCCTCTGGTTCTGCTCCTGACGATGATCTGCTTCGGAGCTGCAGTTGTTCTGATCATTTTAAGACGAAGATTTTACGGCGATGAATCCTGATAAAAAAGAGACTTTCTCTTAAGCAAGGCTAAATCCCGTAAATAAGTACAGTTTCC
>CALLQJ010000411.1 GCA_938014865.1 uncultured Fastidiosipila sp. | reverse complement strand
GCTGAGGGCCGCCTATGCCCTCAGCTTGGCGAGGACAAACGAGGCGCGAATGCAAGTTAATACTTTCGAGGACAAGCGTAGCTCAATCATAACTTATCCCTTCCCGTTAGGGACCGGTCAAGTTGAGTCTGTGTTTGCGAGCGAGTGATTCCACAGCCGCTGAGGGCCGCCTATGCCCTCAGCTTGGCGAGGACAAACGAGCCGCGAATACAAGTTATTTCTCCCGTCGGGGAATAGGTATTTAAGTCTGTGTTTGCGTGTGAGCGATTCCACAGCCGCTGAGGGCCGCCTTATGCCCTCAGCTTGGCGAGGACAAGCGAACAGCAAACACAACTTAACTTATTATTCCCATTCAATCGTCCCGGTCGGCTTAGGCGTCAAATCATAAAGCACCCGGTTAATCCCCTCCACCTCGTGGGTTATACGGTAGGTAATCCGGGCCAGGAGATCATAAGGGATCTCTTCAATCTCCGCCGTCATCGCATCCACGGTATTGACCGCCCGCAGGATGCAGGGCCATTCAAAGCTCCTGGCATTGTTTTTAATGCCGACGCTCTTGAAATCCGGAACAACCGTAAAGTACTGCCAGACTTTGCCGGCCAGACCCGCCTTGGCAAATTCTTCGCGCAGAATGGCATCCGAATGCCGGACCGCTTCAAGGCGGTCCCGGGTAATAGCGCCGAGGCAGCGCACCGCTAAGCCGGGGCCCGGGAAGGGCTGGCGGTAGACCATGTCGTTCGGCAGGCCGAGGGCCACGCCGACGGCTCGTACTTCATCTTTAAAAAGCGTTTTTAAAGGTTCAATCAATGTAAATTTCAGATCCTCCGGCAGGCCCCCGACATTGTGGTGGCTCTTGACGGTCTTCACGGTCTTGGTGCCGGACTCCACGATATCAGGATAAATGGTCCCTTGGGCCAGATAGTCAATGCCTTCAAGTTTTCGGGCTTCTTCTTCAAAGACCCGGATAAACGCATTGCCGATGATCTTGCGCTTTTCTTCAGGATCGGCAACACCTTCAAGTTTCTCCAGGAAGCGATCCGCCGCATCCACATAGACCAGATTCGCGCCGAGAGCAGGACCGAAGACCTCCACCACCTGTTCGGCTTCGCCGGCCCGCAGCATCCCGTGATTGACGTGCACGCATACCAGCTGCTCTCCGCCGATCGCTTTCAGAAGCAGGGCCGCAACGACCGAAGAATCCACGCCGCCCGACAGAGCCAGCAGGACCTTTTTATCGCCGACCTCTTCACGGATGCGCCGGACTTGTTCGTCGATAAACGCTTCCGAAGACCAGCCGGCCTCCGCCTTGCACGTGCCGAAGATAAATTGCTTCAGGCGGGCCGTGCGCGCCTCATAAGACGCAGGCCAGGGCGGGGCACCCTGATGATCCGCGGCCATGATCGGGACATCAAGTTCGGAAAGTTCATCCCGCACATCAATCGTCTCGCCGTCCACCACACGGTTCACGCCGCCGTTCAAGATCACGCCCTTCACATTCGGCAAGGCCTCCAGGGCCTCCTTTGTTATGTCATGAGGATGTATCTCACTGTAAACGCCGAGGGCGCGAATCTCCCGGGCCAGCTCCGTGTTTTCGGGACTGCCCAAATCCAAAATCACGATCATATCCTGCTTCATACACTGCTCCTTAATGCCGTAAAAGACCGATTAAAACGTGTCCATATCGTAACACAATAAGAGGCGAAATCAATCTCGGACCGGGCTTCAAAAGGAAAAATCCCGCAGCCGAAACCACGGGATTTTTCTTCAAGCTTTAGGCCGCTTTATCGCTCAGGCCGGGAAATATTTTTCGAGCGTCAGACGCACCGCACGCGGTCCTTTGATCATCTCGATGAAGTAATCCTCAATCTTCTCACCCAAGCCCGCCTCGTAAAGATCGGTGCCGAAGATGACGTCATTCGTGAGAATCGTCTTCAGCGCCTTCCGGGCCGTATCGGGATCACCGCCGAGTTCGACATCGGCCAAGGCGTCCTGCATATCCGGAATCATCGGATCTGAGGAAAGCTCCATCTCTTCGCCCTCATCGTTGACGCCTAAAAGATAGCGCAGCCAGGCGGCCAGGGCGAGCGGGATAGCCACCAGATCATCGGTTTCGAGCTTATCGTCCGCATGGTAAAGCTTAATGGTTTCACCGAAGCGGATCGGCAGCTTCTGCGACGTATCCGTCGCAATACGCTGCGGCGTATCCGGCAGATAAGGATTCGGCAGGCGCTCATTCAGCACTTCCTGCAGGAAATCCATCGGCTTGATGATGCCGGGATCCGTCACAACAGGCATGCCTTCGGTCTCCCCGATCGTCGCCGCCAGGGTGCGCAGGGAGCGATCCTTCATCTCGCTCGCGATCGTTTCTTTTTCGAGCAGGCAGCCGAAGACCGCCAATGCCGTATGCAAAGGATTCAGGCAGGTGCAGACTTTCATCCGCTCAAACTTATCCACCGTCTCCCGGTCCGTCATGTAGACGCCCGCTTTTTCCAGAGGCGGACGGCCGTTGGTGAAATGATCTTCAATGACCAGGTACTGCGGCACTTCGGCATTCACATAGTTCGCGGCATAAGAACCGGACTTGGTCACCACTGAAGACGCGCCCTCAACCCCGAGCTCTTCGATCATCTCGCCGATTTCCTTGCTCGGACGCGGCGTAATCTTATCAATGCAGCTCCAGGGGAAGGCGACCAGGCTGTCATCATTCAGGTAATCCAGGAATTCTTCTTCCACCAATCCGTTCTCGAGCCAGGCCTTCGCCACCGTCAGAACCGAATCTTTCAGCTTGGACCCGTTATGCGAGAAATTGTCCATGGACACCAAGGTCAAAGGCAATTTGCCGGCTTTAAAACGCCTGTACAAAAAGCCCGCCACCAGCGCCATAGTGTTCGCCGGATGCTCGGGACCGTCTTTCATATCCCCTTTCACCTGCTCGGTGAGTTCCCCTTCAATCGTCGTGATGTTGTAGCCCTTTTCCGTGATCGTAAAGCTGATCATTTCGAGCCCTTCATCTTCAACAATCGCACAGGCACGCGCATAATCTTCCGGCTTACTCAGATCCAGTCCGTCGCACAGCGAAGCATAGACCTCTTTATCCAGCTCGCCGTCCGCATGCATCTGCACCTGAATCGTCAGATAATCCGCGCCCCCCATCACATGTTTCAGGGTATAGCCGTCCATCGGCGCCAGGGCGATAATGCCGCTGTCCGCCTCGCCTTGATTCAGAAGATCCTGCTGCAAAGAACAAATAAAGCCGCGGAATATATTCCCGGCTCCGATATGCAGCCACTTGGGATTTTTCAAGGTATTCTCCCGGACCTTCTCATAGTCATACTGCGGAATCTTGATCCCCGCCTTCTCCCAGGCTTCTTTATTTTTCAAGCCTTCGTAATTAAGTTTTACCATCGAGTACCTCCTTGTGCTGTATAAAAAGCCGCTCCGCATTCAGGGAGCGGCCTCAACTCATCCGCCACCTTGATCAATAGGCTTTGGCATGCTTTTCGCCGTCGTTTTTGGCAATGGCTTCCCACAAGCCGTTAATATAGGTCGCACCGAGCGCCCGGTCATAAAGCCCGTAGCCTGCTCTGGCTTTTTCATCCCAAATCATGCGGCCGTGGTCCGGACGGATGTAGACATCCGGCGTGGTCTCATAAATCGCCTTAATGATTTCATACATATCCAGATTGCCGTCCGAGGAAAGATGAGCCGCCTCGCGGAAACGACGCTCGCCCAGATATTTAATATTCCGGACGTGCAGACAAGCAATGCGGTCTCTTTCGCCGAAGTGCCGGATCGCCGCGGGAATATCATTGTCCGGGTTCGAGCCCAAAGAACCCGTGCAAAGGCAAAGCGAATTTGCCGGACTGTCCACCAGATCCAGAATGCGGTCAAACTGCTCCACACTGTGGGCAATACGCGGAATTCCGAAGACCGGCCAGGCGGGATCGTCCGGATGGACGGCCATTCTCACGCCGGCCTCTTCGCAGACGGGCACGATCTGCTCCAGGAAATATTTGTAATTTTCCAAAAGCTTCTCGCCGTCCACATCTTCATACTCTTTTAAGACCTGATCGAGCTCAGCCAGACGATCTTTTTCCCAGCCGGGCAGCGTATAGCCGCCGGACTTGGCCGCCGTACGCTCCACAATATCCTGCGGCGTCATGTCTTTAATTTCTGCCTCATCGTAATAAAGCGCCGTCGAACCGTCGTCGTTCTCACGGGCCATATCCGTCCTCAGCCAGTCAAAGACCGGCATGAAATTATAAACAATCACCTTAATGCCGTGTTCGGCCAGATTGCGGATGGTCTGTTTATAATTCTCAATATATTCATCGCGCGACGGCTTGCCGAGTTTAATGTCCTCGTGCACGTTCACGCTCTCGATCACTTCCACCTCCAGGCCCGCTTCATGCACGTGATCCACATAATCTTTAATCACATCGGAAGGCCACACCTCGCCGGCCGCATACTGATCAAGTACACCCATCAGCCCCGTCATCCCCGGAATCTGCTTAATCTGCTTAAGCGTGACGGAGTCATTCCCTTCACCGTACCAACGAAACGTCATTTTCATAAGCATAGTCTCCTTCAAGTCAAAATTTTCTAAACGATTTATAACTATTATAACCCGCCGACGTACTTTCGTCTCTATGTTTTATTATTTATCCAAAGCATCTCATTTTCCCGTGCATCTGCACAAGAAAATCCATTTTTCCCCGGAAAAACGACGTGCCTAAAGCATCCGCAGCCCCCGGGAGCAAAGCCCTTTCCCCCATCGAAACGCCTCTTCCCAAAGCAAAGCCCGCTTTCTTTTCAGTCTGAAAAAAGGGCCCTGCCTCATTTCGGCAAAGCCCTCTTCTGCTTTTATCTTTTCTTAAATGTATTCCGGAATCTTTCCCGGAAAGTCTTTTATTTAAATGCCTTGAGCTCAGCTGATCTCGATCTCCGAAATCGTATCCGTCACCTCAACCCAGGTGAGACCGGGATTCAACGTAAGTTCTTCGCCGTCTTCCGTGTAATACATCGTCATCTCATCTTCAGACGTTTTCTCCCAGCGGATGGGAATCTGCTTGCCTTGTGAGACATAGATGCCCTTGCCGCTGCCGATCTGCTCGCAGGCCAGAAGCGGATCGCCCCAGGAAGACTTGGAATAGCTGGTTTCCTGGATGATGATATTCTGCACCATGACCGCTTCATCCGTATTTTCATCGAGCTGCTTGACGCCGCCCTTCGCGAAGGTATACATCCCCTCCGCCTCTTGGTAGTCAAAAGTGCTGGTATTATTGCTCAGGAAACGGACAAAAACCTTATCGGCCGTTTCGCCGCCGGAAGGCGCCTCGGGCGTTTCATTAAAGCGATAGCCTCTGATCGCCTTCTCCTGATCGTAGCCTAAGTTTCCGGCATAGCCGCGGAGCGTTTCAAGATCCGAATAAGCATTATGCGGGGCAAATTTGCCGGTGGCATTATAGCGCCAAATGACGCTTGAAGGCACCACCATGCCGTCAATGTCTTCATAACGGCTGCTTGTCAGCATATGATCCGCTTCCGTCGAACCGCCGAAGTGCACATAGACCGAATCAAATTCGTCCATGCGGGTAATGTAATAGCCTCGGGCCGAACGGATCGGACCGACGAGGGGCGCGTCTTCGCTTTGGAAAAGCGCCATATAACGGGTATAAGCACCCTCAACCCGCATCTCAAAGACCATGTCCGCCTGCGACCAGCCGGCCTGCATTCTGGCATCCGGATGGTTATCGAGCATGACGGCAATCACCCGGCGATTGCGTGCCTCTTCACTGACTTTCCGGCCGGACAAAGGCGCCAGGTCAGACCCTGCATTTACGTCCTCTTCAGCCGCTTCTGTCACGCTTGCCGAAGGCTCTGCTTCCGTTGTTTTTGCAGCCGTTGCTTCGCTTTCGGCTTCCTTTGTCGTCTGTTCTGCCGTCACCTCTGCCGTCGTTTCGGCACTTTCTTTTTCTTTTTCTTTGCCCTTGCAGGCCGCCAAAGAAAAAAGCAAAACAGAGGCCAGGCCCAGGGCCGACAGCTTTTTAAGTAAACGCTTAGGCATAGAAATTTCCTCTCAGACTTTAATTAGTATGGATAATGCTAATGCTTTTTCTTTAAACTTGCAAACCGAAATAAAGGATCAAATGCTCAGCGGCAAGACTTCCGATCAGCCAAAAAGGCATAAAAGGAAGACGCCTGCCCCGCCTTCTGCCGCCTTTAAAAAAACAGTATAAAGCGACGGGCCAAGCAGCTGCAAAACTCAGAAGCAAAAGCAAGAGCAGTTTTTCCCCCGAGCTGAAAAGGGCCGTCATGAGGATCACTTTGATGTCCCCTCCGCCGACCGCGCTCTTGAAAACGAGAGCGGCGGCAAGCGCTGCGAAGATCTTTACGCCGGCAAAAATCAGCCGTTTATAGGAAAACAGCGTTTTCCCCGTGAGCATTTCTCCGGCTTCTAAAAGCAAAAATCCTGTCAGGCTGAGTATAATCAGGCGATTCGGAAGCCTCCGGCAGAGCAGATCCGTCAGGCTCAGCGGCCAGAGCATGATCAGGAGAAAAGAAGCCTTCGGACCCGCCCGGGATGCGGCAAAATACAAAAAAGAGGCAAAGCCGAACACGCCCGTTTTCTTCCTTTCAGAGGCTTCCCGTTCCGCCGGCATAACCTTCTTTTTCCGCCGGCCGGGAAGCACCCCGAAGCACGTTAGGACAGCGCAGGTCCAAAGGCTTAAAAACAAGTTTTTCCCGAAGAGCATCCCTCCCATCTTTTCTTTTTCTCCTTTCGGCTTTCTTCCAGTCTGCAG
>CALLQJ010000410.1 GCA_938014865.1 uncultured Fastidiosipila sp. | reverse complement strand
TGGAAAGTGAAGCAGCCCGCACGCTTTACCACAAATATGCGGCAGATATGCCGATTTTGGACTTTCACTGCCATTTATCGCCGCAGCAGATTTATGAAAATAAGCCCCTAAGTGATATCGGCGAGGCGTGGCTGGCCGGAGATCATTACAAGTGGCGGATCATGAGAGCCTGCGGCATTGACGAAGCGTATATCACCGGGGACAAGCCTTATAAAGAAAAATTCAAGGCCTATGCCAAGGCTTTGCAGCAGTCCGTCGGGAATCCTTTATACCACTGGTCCCATCTTGAGCTGCAGCGCTTTTTTGATATTTATGAGCCGCTGACGCCGGAAAATGCCGATGAGATTTTTGACAAAGCCTCGGAAAAGTTTAAAGACGAAGCCTTTTATCCCAGAGGCTTAATTGAAAATTCCAATGTCTACGGCGTCTTTACGACCGACGACCCCGCCGACAGCCTGGAATGGCATGAAAAACTGGCAGCGGATGAGAGCTTTAAGCCTTTGGTCTATCCGGCCTTCCGCCCGGATAAGGCGATCAATATCGATGCCGAAGGCTTTGCGGATTATATTAAGCGGCTCGGTGCCTCTGAAGATACGGACATTACAAGCGTCAAAGAACTTAAAGAGGTGCTGCTGAAGCGTATCGAGCACTTTGCCGAGCATAACTGCCGGGCCAGTGACCACGGCATTGAAGGCATTTTCTATCGTGAAGCGCCGGATGAGGAAGTGGAAGCGATCTTCCGGAAACGCATGGCGGGTGAAACACTCAGCTTTGACGAGCTGGCCGCTTACCAGACGGCGATCCTGCTTTTCCTGGGCCGTGAGTACCATAAACGGGACTGGGTCATGGAAATTCACGTGCAGGCCATCCGCAATAATAATCAGAAGCTTTTAGAAAAACTCGGACCGGACGTCGGGACCGACTCGGTGCATGACCTGCCGCTGGCGGCAAGCCTGAATGCCTTCCTGAATGCACTCGATTACACGGATGAGCTGCCGAAGACCATACTTTTCTCGCTCAGCGACAATGATCTTCTGGTGATGAGTTCGGCCATGGGCAATTTCCAGCAGGGGCCTGCTTTCGGCAAACTGCAGCTCGGAACGGCCTGGTGGATGCTCGATCACATCGACGGCATGGAAAAACAGATCCGTACACTCGCGTACAGCGGTGTGCTCGGGACCTTCGTCGGCATGCTGACCGACTCGCGTTCGCTGCTGTCCTATCCGCGCCATGAATATTTCCGCAGAATTCTGTGCAATATCATCGGTGACTGGGTAGAGCGCGGCATGTATCCGGCGCATGAGGAATTCCTCGGCGAAATGGTACAGAATATCTGCATCAATAATGCACTGAAGTATTTTAATCTCAAGTAATCCGCTCTTTTTATAAAAGCGGATCCGGCAGGCGGCAGATGAATCTACGGTTTGAAAACAAAGATTTGTCTGCCGTCTTAATGAGCAAAAAAATCAGCATAGCCGGTACAGATAAAGTAAGTATGAAAATAATCAAGCGATGAAGAAAGGATTTGCCGATGAGTGTTAAGCATAATCCGCCGGAACATGATCCGCCGGAAAGGGAACCGTACGGCTCTGTGCTTTTGTGGCGTTCCTTTGACTGGAAACGTGAAATCAAAAATTTTCTTCTTTTGATCCTCGGCTGTTTTCTTGCGGCGGCGGCTATCAATATCATTTATATTCCGACCAATATTTCCATGGGCGGCGTCTCCGGTCTGGCAACGATTTTATATATCCTGACAGGGAAGGGGGACTTTCTCAGTTTAGGTACCTATTCGGTGCTTTTGAATATTCCGATCCTTCTGATCGGCTGGAAATTCTACGGATTCCGCATGGTTTACCGCAGCCTCATCGGCACGGTCATGTATTCGCTGATGATCAATTTTACCGCCTGGTTCATGGACGACTGGTATGCGAAAATCATCGAGCCGTTGGATAATCAGCCCGATCATCTTATTTTTGCGATTTTCGGCGGGGTGCTCTTCGGTCTGGGGCTCGGCATTATTTTCCGCGGACACTATACGACGGGCGGCTCGGATATTCTGGCCGTCATCGCGACAAAGCATGTCGACAATATGACGGTCGGCCAGTTCCTCTTTTATTTTGATGTGGTGGTCATCGCACTGTCTGTCATCACGCACGGCTTCATCGACCGGCCGAATATTATTTCGGCGATGTATGCCTTTATCTCCCTTTTCCTGACCGGAAAAACGACGGATATGGTCCTGGTCGGCGGCGGCTCTTCGCGTGCCTGTTATGTGATCTCAGATCATGCGGAAGAAATCGCCGAGAAGGTCCTGACGGAAATGGAACGCGGGGTGACCGCGCTGCACGGCAAGGGCATGTATACCCGGGAAGACAAAGATGTGCTGCTGATTGTGATGTCGAACCGCGAAGTGCCGGACCTCAAGAAAATTACCTATTCCGTAGATGAGAGTGCTTTTATTATCGTGACGGATGTCAAAGATGTGTCGGGCGAGGGCTTCAGCGGAGAGGAATTGATATAGCATGCATGATGTTCTGACCCAGGCGCTGAGCCTTGTTGCCATCATCCTCTTAGGACAGCTGCTGCGGAGGGCGGGCTTTTTTACGCGGGAAGATTTCCCCAAGCTCAGCCGTCTGATGCTTACGGTCACGCTGCCCTGTGCGCTGATTACCTATTTTGACAGCTTTCAAATCGACAAGAAACTCTATTATCTTATCTTTATCGGGATTGCCGTCAATCTGATCCAAGGCATCGCGGCTTATCTTCTGACGCGGCGGGAAAGTGCCAAAGAACAGGCTTTTGC